>NZ_QKLJ01000006.1:0-131991 GCF_003224415.1 Curtobacterium sp. MCBD17_023 | reverse complement strand
AGATGTGTATAAGAGACAGCAACACGCCGCCGGCTCCCGTCGAGGTTCCGCAATGCGCGCACCTCGCGCCCCGAGTTGCCGTGATCGCGGAACCTCGGCGCACCGCTCGCGCGCGTCGCGACGGACGGGAGGCCCGGGGCCAGCTGGCACCCCGGCCCACGTCGCCGGGCCCACCGGTGGGGAGCCTCCCGTCAGTCCCGTGCGGAGCGGGGGCGTCGACGCGAGACGCCGCTGAAGGCGCGAGACGCCGCCGGATCCGGCGGCGTCTCGTGTGCTCGGCGGCGTCTCGGTAGCCCGGCGGCGTGTCGCAGGGCTCGGACGCGCTACGCGGCGACCGGCGCGCGCTGCCCCACCGTCTCGCCGGCGGACGCTGCCTCGCCGGCAGCCGCGTCGGTCGCGGCCGGCGCCCGGCGCACCCACTTCTTCAGCGCGACGAGCACGAGCGCGGACACGACCGTGCCGGCCACGATCGCGACGGTGAACATGAGCAGGTTCCCGATCGCGAAGAACACGAAGAACCCGCCGTGCGGTGCCCGCGAGGTGACGTCCGCCGCCATCGAGATCGCACCCGTGACGGCCGCACCGACCATCGACGCCGGGATCACCCGCAGCGGGTCGGCGGCGGCGAACGGGATCGCGCCCTCGGAGATGAACGACGCGCCGAGCAGCCACGCGGCCTTGCCGTTCTCGCGCTCGGGCTTCGTGAACCCCTTGCGGTACAGGACGGTCGACGCGAGCGCGAGGGCGAGCGGCGGCACCATGCCGGCGGCCATCACCGCGGCCATGATCTCGAACGGCACGACGTTGGACGCGCTGCCGGCACCGAGCCCGGCGACGGCGAACGCGTACGCCACCTTGTTCACCGGACCGCCGAGGTCGAACGCCATCATCAGGCCGAGGATGATGCCGAGCAGGACCGCCGAGGCACCGGAGAGCGAGTTGAGGAAGCCGGTGAGCTGCGTCATCAGCCAGGCGATGGGGCCGCCGAGCACGAGGAGCATGAGGCCCGAGGCGATGATCGACGCGAACAGCGGGATGATCACGACCGGCATGAGCCCGCGCAGCCAGCGCCAGGTCGGGATGCGGCCGATCCAGTACGCGGCGGCACCGGCGATGAGGCCGCCGACGAGCCCGCCGAGGAACCCGGCGTTCATGAACACGGCGATGGACCCCGCGACGAAGCCCGGCGCGATGCCCGGCCGGTCGGCGATCGCGTAGGCGATGTACCCGGCGAGGGCTGCCACCAGGAACCCGAGCGACACGGAGCCGATCTGGAAGGCCGCGGCACCGAGGTAGTACCCGAGCCCCTGCGACGGCAGATCGAGCAGGGTGGAGTGCTGCAGCGTCCAGACCGCGTTGTTGACGCCGTCGTCACCGTGCGCCAGCGCGATGCCGTACCCGGACAGCAGGAAGCCGAGGGCGATGAGGAGCCCGCCGCCCGCGACGAACGGGATCATGTACGACACACCCGTGAGCAGCCAGCGCTTGAGCGCCTGCCCGAAGTGCTCGTCCTTCGCGGTGCTCGTGCCCGCCTCGGCCGCGGAGCCGGAGACCCGGGTGGCCGCGGGGTCGTCGGCCGCGCGGAGCGCCTCGGCGATCATCGCGTCCGGCTCGTCGACGCCGCGCTTGACCGGGCCGGAGACGAGCGGCTTGCCGGCGAACCGCGAGCGGTCCCGGACGTCGACGTCGACCGCGAAGACGACGGCGTCGGCTCGGGCGATGAGGGCGGGGTCGAGCGGCTCGACCTGCGAGGACCCCTGCGTCTCGACGTGCATCTCGGCACCGGCCCGCTGGGCGGCCGCGACGAGGGCGTCGGCGGCCATGTAGGTGTGCGCGATGCCGGTCGGGCAGGCGGTGACGCCGACGATGACCTTCCGACGACCGGCGGTGCCGGTCCTGTCGCTGTCGACGACGTGCGTGTCCGCTGCCGGGGTGGGACGGGCCTCCTGGCCGGTCGCGGTGGAGGCCCGACCAGCGGCGCCGACACCGGCTGCGGCGACCTCGCCGCTCACCTCGCGGTCGACCAGGTCGACGATCTCCTGCGGGGTGGTCGCGGCGCGGAGAGCGGCGGTGAAGTCCTCGCGGATGAGCGCACGTGCGAGGGTCGACAGGACGGTGAGGTGGTCCTTGTCCGCGCCGTCGGGCACCGCGATCATGAACACGACGTCGGCGTCGCCGTCGGGCGCGCCGAACGGCACCGTCCGCGCGAGGCGGGTGAAGGCGAGCGTCGGGGCCGTGACCGAGGTCGACCGGGCGTGCGGGATGGCGATGCCGCCGGGGACGCCGGTGCCGACGCTCGCCTCGCGGGCGATCGCGTCCGTGGCGAGGGTCTCGCCGGAGGCGGCGCGGCCGGTCGCGGCGATGCGATCGGCCAGGACGCGGATGACGTCGGACGAGGTGGCGCCGAGGTCCTCGTCGAGGCCGACGAGGTCGACGCCGATCAGGCCGGCACCGTCGCCGGCGCCGGTGCTGTGCGCAGCGGACATGGGTTGCTCCTTCGCAGTGGCGCGGTGCGCCGGGGGGCTGTGCTGGTGGGACTGGGCTGTGCTGGTGGGACGGGTGTGCTGGTGGTGCTCCGGCGACGGGGCGGGCCGGGAGGCGGACGACGGACCGGGGAGGTCAGACGACGTGCGGGACGGGGTGGTCGGTGGCGTGCTCCGCTGGGGAGCTGTCCGCCGACGGGTCGAGGCGACGGACGACGACGGCGTCGGGGTCGGTGGCGTCGAGCGCGGGGACGTCACTGCCCGGGAGGCCCGCGGCGGCTGCCCCGGTGGCGACGGCCTGGGCGAGTCGACGCTCCTGCGGAGCTCCGGCGACCTCCGCGAGCAGGTACCCGGCGAGCGCGGAGTCACCCGCTCCGACGGTCGAGCGTGCCGTGATCCGTGGTGCCGCTGCCGACCACGAGCCGGTGCCGTCGACGAGGACGGCGCCGGCGCTGCCGAGGGTGAGCAGGACGGTGCCGACGCCGCGCTCCCGGAGCCGTGCGGCTGCAGCGGCGGCGAGTCCCGGCTCCTGCTCGTACGCCTCCGGGTCGCCGCCGACGACCTCGGCGAGTTCCTCGGCGTTCGGCTTCACCAGGTCGATCCGCTCCCCCGACTGCAGCAGCGCGGTGAACGGGACGCCGGACGAGTCGACCGCGACCTTGACGTCGTCGCCGTGTCGCTGCCGGACCGCGCGGACGAGCACGGCGAGTGCGTCGTCCGGCAGCCCCGGCGGGAGGGACCCGGCGAGCACGACCCAGCGTGCGGCCGGTCCGGTCGCGGTGGGCCCGGCGGTGGTGGCGACGAGCTCCGCGAGGTCGTCGAGCCGTCCGGCGAGCGACGGGCCCGGCTCGTTGAGCTTCGTCGTCGTGCCGGTCGGCTCCGTGACCGTGACGTTCGAGCGGAGCGCGGCGCCGATCGGCAGGGCTGCGGTGGGGATCCCGCGGGTGGCGAGGCCGAGCAGCACGGGGTCGGTCTCGTCGCCGGGCAGGACCGCGACGGTGTCCCCGCCGCTCGCGACGACGACCCGCGAGACGTTGACGCCCTTGCCGCCGGGCTCGGCCGTGGACCGCACGGCTCGTTGGACGGCGCCGCGCTGGAGTTCCCCGGACAGTTCGATCGTGCGGTCGAGCGAGGGGTTCGGCGTCACGGTGACGATGCGGGCGCTCATGCGACGACCACCTCGACGTCGGCGTCGGCGAGGGCCCCGGCGAGGTCGGCCGGCGGCTCCTGGTCGGTGACGAGCGTGTCGATCTCGTCGAGTCGGGCGAAGCGCATGAGGGCCTCGACGCCGTGCTTCGCCGCGTCCGCGAGGACCACGCTCCGTCGGGCGGCGAGGACGTAGGCGGCCTTCACCGCGGCCTCGTGCTCGTCGGGCGTGCTCAGGCCGAAGCCGGCGGACAGGCCGTTCGTCCCGACGAAGGCGACGTCGGGGCGGAGCGCGCCGATCTGCTCGACGGTCGCGGTGCCGACGGCGGCGCTCGTCACCCCGCGCACCCGGCCGCCGAGCAGGTGGAGCTCGACGTGTGCGCTGTGCTGGAGGACGCCCGCGATCGGGACGGAGTTCGTGATGACCGTGATCGTCGCGCCGGGGGTGGCGGGCTCCCAGCGGGCGAGCTCGGCGGCGACCGCACCGCTCGTCGTGCCGGCGTCGAGCGCGATCGACCCGGTGAACGTCGGTGGGACCAGGCGCATGGCGGCCCGGGCGATCGCGGTCTTCTCCGGGCCGTGCTGCCCCTCCCGCTCGGCGACGCTGAGCTCGACGAGGCTCGACCGCTCGACCGGGACCGCTCCGCCGTGCACACGGCGCAGCACCCCGGCGGTCTCGAGGGCGTCCAGGTCGCGGCGGACGGTCTCCGTGGTGACGTCGAAGTGCTCGGCGAGCCCGGCCACGGACACCCGGCCCGCGGACTGCAGGGCCGCGGCGATGGCCTCGTGCCGCTCCGTTGCGTACATGCCCGGACTCCTTCGTTCCCGTTGGTTCTGAGCACTGTACGTGCTGAACCAACACGAACGCAACTGTTCCACAGGAGAACCAACATCACCGACGCAGAGAAAGGCACGGGACCGGTCCGTCCGACCCGGCCCCGTGCCTCCCGGCTCGGTCCTGCCCGCCCGCCTCAGGCCGCGGCGAGCGCCGACGTCGGCGGGATCCGCGCCGCCTTCGCAGCCGGCGACAGCCCCGACAGCCCACCGATGAGCACGGTCGCCCCGAGCCCGCCGGCGACGGCCCAGAGCGGGACCGCGACCGGCCACCCCTGTCCGAGCGCGAACACGAGCGTGACGACCACGCCGATCACCACCCCCGCGACGCCGCCGAGGAACGACAGCAGCAGCGACTCGACGAGGAACTGGTCCCGGACGTCCCGTCGCCGCGCTCCCAGCGCTCGGCGGACACCGACCTCCGCCCGTCGCTCGAGCACCGTGATCACCATCGTGTTCGCGACGCCGATCCCGCCGACCAGGAGCGCCACGCCACCGATGCCGACGAGCAGCCCGGTGAACGAGTCGTCGGTCGCGTTCTTCGCCGCGAGTGCATCGGACGGGCGGGTCACCGCCACGTCCGCCGGGGACGCCGGGCTGACCGTGCGCGGGAGCTGGTCGCGGACGGAGGCGACCCGGTCGGGGTCGGCCCTGGTGTAGACCGCGGACGGATGCCCGTCCCAGCCGAGGTCGGCGGCGAGGCCACGGGGCACGAAGACCTGGTTGTCGAGGTCCTCGGCGAGCTGCAGCGGCCCGAGGACGCCGACGACCTGCACCCAGCGACCGCCGAGCCACACGCGGGTGTCCGCCGTCACGCGGTCGATGCCGAGGGCGCGCGCCGCCGCCGCGCCGAGCACGACCTGTGCCGGCGCCGCTGATCCCGGGTCGATCCACCGGCCGGCCGCGACCGAGCCGCCGAGGACCTCGGGGACGTCCCCCTCGGCCCCGAGGACGCCGATGCCCTTCGTCTCCGCCGTCGGCACGTACGGGGTCCGGTAGCCCCGTGCGTCCTCGACCTTGCCCACCCCGGCGGCCTCGAGCACGTCGTCCTGCCACTGGACGGACTCGACGGCGGTGGCGGGCAGCGGCACCTGCTCCGCGAACGACTCCGCCTGCGTGACCGTCAGGACGTTCGTCCCGAGGGCGTCGAGGACCCGGTCGAGCGCGGCCTTGCTCGAGGACGAGATGCCCACGACCGCGATCATGGCGGCGATCCCGATCGCGATCCCGAGGGCGGAGAGCACGACGCGGGTCGGTCGGGTCCGCAGGCCGAACACCCCGAGCCGGAGCAGGTCACCCGTGCCGAGCGTGCGTCGGGCGCTCACCGCGCGGCCTCGGTGGAGACGGCCGGGACCGCGCCGATCGCCGCTGCGAGGCGCGCTGCGTCGCTCCTGCTGTCGTCCTCGATCCGGCCGTCCCGCATGCGCACCTGTCGGGGCAGCGACGCGGCGAGTTCGAGGTCGTGGGTGATGACGAGCACCGTGGTACCGGCGGCGTGCAGTTCGCGGAGCACACCGAGGATCGCCGCCCCCGCCACGGTGTCGAGCGCGCCGGTGGGTTCGTCGGCGAGCAGCACGGTGGGCTCGCCGACGATCGCGCGGGCGATGGCGACGCGTTGCTTCTCGCCGCCGGAGAGCTGGTGCGGCCGGTGGTCGACCCGGTGCCCGAGTCCGACGCGCTCGAGCGCTGCCACCGCCCGTTCGAGCCGCTCGTGCCGCGGCGTCCCCGTGTAGAGCAGTCCGTCCGCGACGTTCTCGGTCGCCGTGGCCCCCGCCTGCAGGTGGAAGTGCTGGAACACGAACCCGATGTGCTCGGCGCGGAGGGCGGAGAGCGCGTCGTCGGACAGCGACCCGACGTCCGCGCCCGCGATCGTCACCGTCCCGGTCGTGGGCCGGTCGAGCGTGCCGATGGTGTTGAGCATGGTCGACTTGCCCGACCCGGAGGGGCCGACGACGGCGACGAGCTCCCCGCGCCGGACCTCGAGCGAGACCCCGCGCAGGGCCTGCACCTCGCCGTACGACCGGGTGACGTCGGTGAGGACGAGGACGGTGTCGCCGTCCGGAGTCCGGGCGGTCACGAGGGCACCACCACGCGGGCGCCCTCGGCGACGTCGCCCGTCACCGCGGCACGGCCGTCGGCCACGAACCCGACCTGGACGGGGACGCGCCGGGTGTGACCGCCCTTCCCCACGACGTCGACGGCGTACCCGGACGAGCCGTGTGCGACCAGCGCCGACACCGGGACCGACAGGACGTCCCGCTCGGTGTGTCCGTCGGCCACGACCTGTGCGGAGGCTGCGTCGGGCAACTCCCGGTCACCGGCGTCGAACGACACCGTGACGGTCACGGTCTCCTTGCCGTCGTCCGACTCGGCCGGGACGGTGTCGACGACCTCGCCGGCCATCGCATCCCCGCCGCCGTTGACGAGCACCCGGACCGCGGTGCCGACCGCGAAGGGCTCGGCGTCACGCTGTGCGACCGTCGCCGTGACCACCCGCTTCGTGCTCGTCACCTGCAGGACGTCGCCACCGGCCGGTTGTCCGAGTCGTCCGGGCACGGACGCCACACGGACCGTTCCGTCGACGAACGCGATCTGTCCAGCGTCGATCGTGCCGGTGACCTCGAGCCCGCGGTCCCGTTGCCATGCCCGGACGGCAGCGGCGGTCCGCGGACCGAACACGTCGTCCTCGGCGACGTCGTAGCCGAGCGCCGCGAGGTTCTCGGTGAGCTGCCGGACGTCGGCGCCGTGCAGCCCTCGGGAGAGGGGCCGCCAGAGCGGGGTGGTGCCGGTGAACGCCCGGACCGGCCGCTCGTCGACGGCGTACAGCGGTTCGTCACGGTGCACGACCTGTCCGGGCCGTGGCAGCCACGTGAGCGTCCCATCGCCAGCACCCTCCACCGGGGTCGGTGCACCGTACCCGAGGGTGCCGGCGGCCGTCCGGGACTCGACGAGGTCACCGCGCGTCACCTCTGCCGTCGGCCCGTGGTGCTCGGCGACGTGCTCGGCGGCCTCGGTCGAGGGTGCGGCGACGAGTGCCCACGTGGCGGTCCCTGCTCCGAGGGCGGCCACCAGGCAGACGGCCGTGGTCACGGTCCTGGCCCTGCGAGTCATGCTCATCGCCCGGCCTCCGTCCCCACGGCGCCGTACACCTCCGCGTCGCAGTCCTCCGCGACGCGGTCGAACGCGTCGGTGTCCGACGGCTTCCACCGGCGCTGGTCCTCCGTCCCGTCCGGGTAGTCGGGGAACCCGCCGTCCCGGATGCAGGCCGCCGCCTTCCTCCTCAGCGCGTCCCAGCCGGGTACCGGCTGGGCAGCGGGCGCGTCGGCGGCACCGCCGGAGCAGGCGTCCAGATCGGCGACCCAGCGGTCCGCGTCGACCCCCGGTGGGACGCTCACGCGGGCACGTGAGCCCCCGCTCTCGGCGAACTGCGAGTCGTCCACGTCGTGGCCGCGGTCCCGCATGCACGCGCCGACCTCTGCGGCTGACGCAGTGGATGCCGAGGGCGTACCGGTGGCCGGAGGACGGGACTCGTCGTCGGGTGCCGACGAGCACCCGGTGAGCAGCGCCGGCACGAGCAAGGAGGCGAGCACGGCTCGCGCGTCGATCCGCATCAGCCGACCTCCTGCGTCTGCGTGTCCGGTGCGTACTGCTGCATGCACTTCTGCGCCAGTTCCTGGAACGCCGGCTCGCGGGCGGGCGGGTACCCGTCCGGGTCGAAGGAGATGCCACCGTCCGACCCGTCCTCCGGGAAGTCCGGGTACTCCTCGCGGACGCACGAGGCGACCTGCTGGTACTGGCGCACCCACTTGTCCTGCTCTGCCGAGTCGGCGCGATGCACACCCAGGTCCTCCGCACACTCGTCCGCCGCGCTGTGGAAGCGTTCCTGGTCGACACCCGCCGGCGAGAGGACCGTCCCGGAGCTGACCTGGTCGTCGCTCGGGTCCTCGATGTCGAACCCGGCGGAGCGCATGCAGTCACCCCACTGGGCTCCGATGCCCGTGCTCGCGTGGGTCGGTCCGGCGGTGGGGTCCGTCGCGCCCGAGCATGCCGTGACGCCGGTCGTCAGCCCGAGGGCGAGCAGACCGGCGAGGAAGAGTCGTGTCCGTGGTCTCGTGGTCGTCGTCATGCCTCCAGCACAGCGGCCCAGGTGTTGCCGCAGCGGTACCGCCGAGGTCACATCGACGCAACACCGTTCCGCGCCGACAACCCGCCGGAGGGCGTCGTCGACGCGCCTCATCCGACGCTCTGCGTCTTCGTGTCGGGCGAGTACTTCCTCGTGCACTCGTCGGCCCGCTGCTGGAACGCCGGGTCACCGGCGGGCGGGTACTCCTCGCGGTCCCACTCGATCACGCCGGGCCGCTGCTCCGGGAAGTCCGGGTAGGCGTCACGGATGCAGGACGCGACCTGGTCGTACTCGCGGATCCACTTCTCCTTCGAGGCGGAGTCGGCCCCGTGCACGCCGAGGTCCTCCGCACACTGGTCGGCCGCGGACCGGAAGCGGTCCTGGTCGACGCCGGACGGCGACGTGATGGTCCCGGAGCGGATCTGGTCGTCGCTCGGGTCCTCGACGGAGAACCCCGCGGAGCGCATGCACGCGCCCCACCGGGACCCGAGGCCGGCGTCCGCGGTCCCGGCAGCGGAACTCGGCGCCCCGGTACAGGCGGACAAGCCGGTGACCAACCCGAGGGCGAGCAGGCCGGCGAAGAGCGGTCGGGAGGATGATCTCGGTGTCGTCGTCATGCTCCGAGCAGAGCGGTCGGCACGTTGCGGCAGCGGTACCGCCGAGGTCACACCGACGAAACACCGATGCGCACCACGAGTCCACCGCGGTCCCGCGGGTCGACGGCGAGGACCCACCCGTGCGCGCGCACCACGGCCGCCACGATGGACAGCCCGAGCCCGCTGTGCCGCCGACCGGTGGTCGTCCTCGGCGGCTCGGCGGTCGTCCCGCCCCGCCGGAACGGCTCGGTCAACCGGGCGACCTCCGTTGCACGGACCTCCGGCCCGTCGTTCTCGACGAGCACGCCGGCAGCGTCGACCGTCACCCGGACGCCCCCGCCCGGCACGTTGTACTCGATCGCGTTGTCGACGAGGTTCCGCAGCGCCTGCCGCAGGAGCACCGGCTCACCCTGCACCGGGGGCACCCGGCCTGGAGGCCCGCCCTCCGTCCGGCAGGTCAGCGTCAGGCCGGCGGTCTCCGCCCGGGCGCGGTGTTCCGCCGCCACATCGTCCGCGAGCGCCACCAGGTCGACCGCCACGGTCCGCCCGTCCAGTCCCCGTTCCGCCTCGGCGAGGACGAGCAACGACTCGACGAGGTGCTCGGTCCGCCGGTTCTGCTCGAGCAGCTCCTCCCGCGTGCGGGCCACGTCGGCCGGTCCGGCGTCGTCCGGCAACCCGATCTGGAGGGCCGCGCGCTGCACGGCGAGCGGCGTCCGGAGCTCGTGCGACGCCTGCGCGACGAACCGCCGCTGGCTCGCGAAGGCGTCCTCGAGCCGGTCGAGCAGGTCGTCGATCGTGTGCGCGAGCCGCCGGAGTTCGTCGTCCGGGCCGTCGAGCGCGATCCGCTCGTGCAGGGTCGACGCCGAGATCCGGCGGGCGGTCGCGGTGATGCGGTCCACGGGCGCGAGCATCCGCCGGCTCACCGCCCACCCGATCCCACCGGCGAGGACGCCCGCGCCCGTCACCCCGAGCACGGACCACTGCCACTGCAGCCCGGCGACGACCGCCACCACCTGCACGCCACCGCTGCCGTCCAGGGTGACCGCTGTCGCAGGACCGCTGTCCGGGCGGACCCCGGGGACACCGTCGACATGCCCGGCGCCGGGCTGCCGATCGAGCACCGCACGCTGCAGCGAGGCCTGGGACCCGAGGTTGACGACGGCGACGGTGCCGGCCGCGAGCGCCATCGCCGTCAGCGCGAACGCGAGGGCCGTCCGCGCCCGGATGCTCCACGTCCGCGTCACAGCGCGTAGCCCCGCCCGGGGACGGTCGTGATCGGATCGGGGGCGCCGAGCTTCCGCCGGAGCTTCGACATCGTCACCCGCACAGCCGTGGTGAACGGGTCGACGTTCATGTCCCAGACCTTCTCGAGCAACTCCTCGGCGGGGACGACCCGACCGTCCGCGCGCAGCAGTTCCTCGAGGACGCCGAGTTCCTTGCTCGTCAGGTCGAGCGGTCGGCCGTCCCGGGTGGCCATCCGCCGGTTCGTGTCGACCACGATCCCGCCGCGTTCGAGCACGGGCGCGACGGGCGCGAGGCAGCGCCGACCGAGGGCACGGACCCGGGCGACGAGTTCCGGGTACTCGAACGGCTTCGTCAGGTAGTCGTCGGCGCCGATCTCCAGGCCCTGGACCCGGTCGGCCAGCGACGTCGCCGCCGTGAGCATGAGGATCCTGGTGAGCGAGCCCCGCGCTGCCAACCGACGCGCGACCGCATCGCCGTGCAGGCCCGGGACGTCCCGGTCGAGCACGACGACGTCGTAGTCGTTGACGGCGAGGAGCTCGTCGGCGGTGTCGCCGCGGTACGCGACGTCGACGGCCATGTCCTGCCGCTGCAACCCCCTCGCGACGAGGTCGGCCAGCGCCGTTTCGTCGTCCACCACCAACACACGCACCGGAACATGATGTACCAGTACGGTATGCGGTGGCTGGGAGTCCTACGCGTCGAAGGGGACCTCGCCCGAGGTGCTGACGCCGCCACGCTGCCGGTAGGACAGGTGCCCACCGAGGTACCCGCCGACCGAGACGGTCGCGAGGCCGATGAACCCCAGCGTGCGCCCGGCTGCGTGGTTGCCGCGCTTCCGCTGCAGCCACGAGAGGCCGTAGAACGTGATGCCGACCCAGTTCACCGCCTGGTGCACCCAACCCGTGCGCAGCTGCTCGCGGTTCATCTCCGACCAGTCGGTGTAGCCGGCGACGCTCGCGCTCCCGGCCGAGGCGACGCCGAGCCCGACGAGGGTCTTCGCGGCTTTCTCGTTGCCCTTCCCGCCGACGAGGTCGAGGACGGCCGCGGAGATCCAGGCACCGAGCGGCACCTGCACCATGAGCGGGTGGATCGGGTGCCCGAACGGCACCCCGTGCAGGATCTGCCGGAGCGCCCGCGGTCGGATGAGGGCGTTGACGACCTTGCGGTCCAGGTCGACGGCCTTGTCGAGCACACTCGCCTGCTCGATGGAATCGGTCACGCGTCGCAGTGCTGCAATCTCCGGCATGCCGCCGACGGTAGACCGCCGCCGGGGATCGGGTTCACAGCACGCCGCCACTGTCCGCCAGGCGACACCGACGACGGCCGGCACCGCAGGACGGGAGGCCCGGCACCGGTCCCTGGGACCGGCACCGGGCCTCCCGTCCGTCACCGCGCGGCCGTCACGCCCGCGCCCGCCGTGGTGCCGTGGTGCGGGCCGGGCCGGTCACTCCTCGACCAGCTCGCCGACCTCGAACGGTTCGACGGTGAGCTGCTCCCCACCCGGCGCGACGTCGACGCGGACGGTGTCGCCGTCCCGGACGTCGCCGGCGAGGATGGCGCGAGCGAGCTGGTCGTCGATCTGCCGCTGCATGAGCCGGCGGAGGGGCCGAGCGCCGTAGGCCGGGTCGTACCCGCCCTCGGCGAGCCAGGTGCGGGCGTCCGGCGTCACGGCGAGCTCGAGGCGGCGACCGGACAGTCGACGCGCGAGTCGGTCGACGTAGAGCGAGACGATCTGGCTGAGGTCGTCCGGAGTGAGCGCCTGGAAGACGACCATGTCGTCGAGCCGGTTGAGGAACTCCGGACGGAACGCTTGCTGCACCAGTTCGCGGACCGCCGCCTCACGCTGCTCGGCGGAGCGCGCCGGGTCGGTGAGGAACTGCGACCCGAGGTTCGACGTCAGCACGAGGATCGTGTTCCGGAAGTCGACCGTGCGCCCCTGCCCGTCGGTGAGCCGGCCGTCGTCGAGGACCTGGAGCAGGACGTCGAACACCTCGGGGTGCGCCTTCTCGATCTCGTCGAGCAGGATCACCGAGTACGGCCGACGGCGGACGGCCTCGGTGAGCTGCCCGCCGGCCTCGTAGCCGACGTACCCGGGCGGGGCGCCGATGAGCCGCGCGACCGAGTGCTTCTCGCCGTACTCGCTCATGTCGATGCGGACGAGGGCCTTCTCGTCGTCGAACAGGAACTCGGCGAGCGCCTTCGCGAGCTCGGTCTTGCCGACGCCGGTGGGGCCGAGGAACAGGAACGAGCCGGTCGGTCGGTCCGGGTCGGAGATGCCGGCGCGGGTCCGACGGACCGCTTCCGACACGGCAGACACGGCGGTCCGCTGCCCGATGATCCGACGACCGAGTTCGCTCTCCAGGTGCAGGAGCTTCTCGGTCTCGCCCTGCAGCAGGCGCCCGACGGGGATGCCGGTCCACTGCGCGATGACGGCGGCGATGTCCTCGTCGGTGACGCTGTCGTTCACCATGCGGTCGGTGGACCCGGCCTGCTCGGCTGCGGCGAGTTCGGCCTCGATGCGGGGCTTCTCGCCGTACTCCAGGCGGGACACGGTCTCGTAGTCGGCTTCCCGCTGGGCACGCTGCGACCGCATGTTGAGGTCGTCGAGCTGCTGCTTCAGCTCACCGATCCGGTTCAGGGTGGCGCGCTCGGCCTGCCACCGCGCCTCCAGTCCGGCGAGCAGCTCGCCGCGGGTGCGGAGTTCGTCCCGCAGGGTCTCGAGCCGGGCCTTCGAGGCGTCGTCCTTCTCCTGCTTGAGCGCGAACTCCTCGACGCGCAGCCGGTCGACGGTGCGCTTGAGCTCGTCGATCTCGACGGGGCTGGAGTCGATCTCCATCCGCAGTCGGCTCGCCGCCTCGTCGATGAGGTCGATCGCCTTGTCCGGCAGCTGACGGCCGGAGATGTACCGGTCGGACAGCGCCGACGCGGCCACGAGGGCGGAGTCGTTGATCGTCACCTTGTGGTGCGCCTCGTAGCGTTCCTTGAGGCCGCGGAGGATCGCGACGGTGTCCTCGACGCTCGGCTCCCCGACGTACACCTGCTGGAAGCGTCGCTCGAGGGCGGCGTCCTTCTCGATGTACTCGCGGTACTCGTCGAGCGTCGTCGCCCCGATGAGCCGGAGCTCGCCGCGCGCCAGCATCGGCTTGAGCATGTTCGACGCGGCGACGGACCCCTCGCCGCCGCCTGCGCCCATGAGCGTGTGCAGCTCGTCGATGAACGTGATGACCTGCCCGTCGGAGTCGTCGATCTCCTTGAGCACGGCCTTGAGCCGCTCCTCGAACTCGCCGCGGTACTTCGCACCGGCGATGAGGGCGGACATGTCGAGCGAGACGAGCCGCTTGTCCTTGAGCGAGTCGGCGACGTCACCGGCGACGATGCGCTGCGCGAGCCCCTCGACGACGGCGGTCTTGCCGACGCCGGGCTCGCCGATGAGCACCGGGTTGTTCTTCGTGCGGCGGGTGAGCACCTGCGACACCCGCCGGATCTCGGCGTCCCGCCCGATCACCGGGTCGAGCTTGCCGCTCCGCGCGATCGCCGTGAGGTCGACGCCGTACTGCTGGAGGGCGGTCTTCTGCTTCTCCTGCGAGTCAGGAGCGCCCTGGAGGTTCGCCATGCGTTCCGTCCTTCCGTTGCGTTGCCGTGTGGTCGGCCGGCGACCGCCAGCCGGACCGGAGTCCTCGGACCGTCCGGCGCGGGGCCGATCCCGTCAGCGCCTTCCTGAGTCCACTTGACTCAAGTTTACGGCGGGCGACGGCATTCCCGCCACCTGCGGGCAACTCCGACGAAACACCCCGCGCGCTGTGCTGGGGACATGACCACCTCGACAGCTCGCCGGACCCCGGGTCCGCTCGCGTCCCTCCGCCGCTCCACCCGCCGATCCCCCGGCCGGTCCCCGGGCCCGGCCGCAGGTCGATCCGCCGACCGGCCGTCCGCCGACGGGCCGTCCGCCGGGCCAGCCCCGGCGTCGAATGTGCGACCGTCCCGGCTGGACGGCCTCGACCTCGCCCGCGGTCTGGCCGTGCTCGGCATGGTCGTGGCGCACCTCGGTCCACCGCACCCCGACTTCGACTGGGCGCGGCCGGACACCTGGGTGGCGGTGGTCGACGGGCGCTCGGCGGTCCTCTTCGCCCTCTGCGCCGGCGTCTCGCTCACGCTGATGACCCGACCTCGGCCGGCGTCGGACCCGTCGGACCCGTCGGACCCATCGGCACCGGAGGGCCTCGTGGTGCACCGACGGCGGGTGCTCGTCCGCGCGGTCGCCCTGTTCGTCCTCGGCTCCCTCCTGACCGTCCTCGACACCCCGGTCCAGGTCATCCTGCCCACGTACGCGGTGTGCTTCGTGGCGACGATCCCGCTCCTGCGGGCCCGCACCCGCACGGCCGCGGGGGTCGCGGCCGCAGCGCTCGTGACGGGGCCGGTCTGCACCGCGGTCGGCCGGTCGGTGCTGCACGACGCCAGCGACCCACTCGTGCACGGCGTCCTGCTCGGTGCCTACCCGGGCATCACCTGGTGGGGCGTCGTCCTCGTCGGGCTCGTGGTCGGACGGCTCCCGCTCCGGCGGACCCGGGTGCACCTGCTCCTGCTCGCCGCCGGCATCGCCGCCGGGGTGGTCGGCTACGGCGGCGGTGTCCTCGTCCGGGCGGCCCTGGGACTCCCACCCGGCGACACGAGCGCGAGCGGGTCGGCGTCCACCGGCCCCGGTACGGCCGGCGCGGGTTCCGCCGGGGCCGGGTCGGCGGGGACCAGCCCGGCCGACCCCGGACCACACCTCGTCCCACAGGGTGGCGGCACGGTCGAGCACCCCGGTGTCGACTGGGCCGGGTTGACCTCGGTGCAGCCGCATGCCGGGTCGACGCCGGAGCTGCTCGGCGCACTCGGCGTCGCGCTCGCGGTCCTCGCGCTCAGCCTCCTCACCGCACGTCGCGCCGGCGTCCTCCTCGCCCCGGTGCGGGCCGTCGGGGCACTCGCCCTGACCGTCTACGCCGCCCACATCGTCGTGTACGCCGCACTCGACGCAACCGGTGACGGACACTGGCACACCGGGTGGACGGCGACCCTCCTGGTGGTCGTCGGCGCCGGTCTGGTGGCGACCCCGTGGCGGCGGTGGATCGGCACCGGGCCGCTCGAACGGCTGGTCAGGCGGACGAGTCGGAGTCTCGACGGTCCGGGTCCACGATCCCGACCGCACTGACGACGGCTCCGGCCAGCAGCAGCACCGCCATCACGACCATCGCCCGATGCAGGCCGGCGACGCCGACCTCACCGCCCAGGACGACCCCGGCGAGCGCCACCGTCACGAGGCCCGCGATGCGCGCCACGGCGTTGTTCACGGCCGACCCCGCACCTGCCTGGGTCTGCGGCACGGAGCCGAGGACGGCGCTCGTCAGCGGGGTCACCATCGTCGCGATGCCGGCACCGACGAGGACCAGTCCCGGCAGGACCGACCACCAGTAGCCGGCCGGGTCGTCGCCGGCGAGGAGCATGAGCAGCGCACCGACCGCGGCGATCGCCGGCCCGGCCGTCATGAACCACCGCGGTCCGAACCGACCGGCCAGTGCACCGACCGTGGTGGACAGCGCGAGGAGCATCAGCGTCGGCGGCAGCGTCGCGAGGCCCGCCACCCATGCCGGGAAACCCCAGACCTCCTGGAGGAACAGCGTGACGACGAAGAAGACCATCCCGAGTGCGCCGTAGATCGAGAGCGTCGCGAGGTTCCCGACGGTGAAGTTCCGCGCCCGGAAGAGCCCGAGCGGGACGAGCGGCGCCCCGGACGTCCGGGTCACCCGGAGCTCCCACGGCACGAACGCCCCGAGCGCGACACCGCCGATGACCAGCGCACCGACGACCACGGGCGAGCCCCACCCGAGCCGCTCCTGCTCGATGAGCCCGAGCACGACGCCACCGACCCCGACGACCGCCAGCACCGCGCCGACGACGTCCACCCGCGCGTGCGGGCCGCCGCGCACCTCGGACCCGATGCGGCGGACGAGCGGGATCGTCACCACGATCGGCACCGCGGTCAGCACGAAGATCCAGCGCCACCCGATGCCGTCCACGACGAGCCCGCCGACGACGGGGCCGAGGATCATCGCTGCGCTCGACCAGGCCGTCCACGTCCCGATCGCCTTCGCCTGGGCTGCCCCGCGGTAGGCGGCGACGATCAGCGCGAGCGCACTCGGGGTGACCAGCGCTCCACCGACCCCCTGCACCGCGCGCGCGACGACGAGCACCTCGCCGCTCGGTGCAGCGGCGCACAGGACCGAGGCGACGCCGAACACGACGAGACCCCACGTGATGATGCGGACCCGGCCGAAGAGGTCGGAAAGCGACCCGGCGACCAGGACCAGCGACCCCAGCGTGACGAGGTAGGCGTCCACCGTCCACTGCTGGACGACGAGGCCACCGCCGAGCTCGGTCCGGATCGCGGGGAGTGCGACGTTCACGACGCTGGAGTCGAGCCCCACGACGAAGGACGCGAGGACCGCGACCACGAGCACCAGGCGTCGGTCGTCGTGGAGGGGGGCCGTGCCTCCCGGCCGGTCGGCGGCTGCGGCTGGGGCGCTGGTCGTCATGAGGCCATCATGCGCCCGGTCGCGCCGTGCAACGGCGACAGCCCCCGTGCTGGTGCACGAGGGCTGTCGTCGGTCCCGGGGCCGGGATGCCGATGGGTCGGCGGTCTAGAGGGAGCGGGAGTCGCTGTTCGGCTGCGTGGACGGGCCGGGGTTCACGACCGGCTCCTGGACGCCGTTGCTGCTCGGGTACTGCGCCGTCGGCTGCTGGACGGGTGCGGCGTTCGCGGTCCCATCGGTCGAGGCGGCGCCGGTCTTCTTGCCGTCGTCGGTCCCCATCTCCTTCTTGAAGACGTTGATCGACTGGCCGAGGCCCTTCGCGAGCGCCGGGAGCTTCGTCGCACCGAACAACAGCAGCACGATGCCGAGGATGATCACCAGGTGGATTCCGGTGAGGCCTTGCAACATGTCGACTCCTTCGGTACTGGAACTGGCCGCCGTCCGACCAGTGTCCCTGGTCGTCCCGTCCGGTCACCGTCGACCGGTCCGGCGGTGTCCCGCTGTCCCACCATCGTAACTCGCACCGCGTGAGAAGCCCAGGCGAGGAGCCCGATGGTCACCGTTCGTCCAGGGACGGCCGAGCAGGCGGTGCCCCGCGCCTCCTCGGCTCACGCCTCTGCCCCGGCGATCGGCTTCAGTAGGCGCCGCGCGACCGCAGCACCGACGGGAGGGTCCGGGCCAGGATGACGACGTCGTGCAGGAAGGACCAGTTCTCGACGTAGTACTGGTCGAGCCGCACACCCTCGGCCCAGTCGAGGTCCGAACGGCCGCTCACCTGCCAGAGCCCCGTGATGCCCGGCGTCACGAGGAGGCGACGGTCGTCGAAGTCCCGGTACCGCTCGACCTCGCTCGGCAGCGCCGGACGTGGTCCGACCAGGCTCATCGTCCCGACGAGCACGTTCCACAGCTGGGGCAGCTCGTCGAGGGAAGTCCGGCGGAGGAACCGCCCCACCCGGGTCACACGCGGGTCGTCGTGCAGCTTGAAGAGCGGCCCGGCGCCGTCGTTGCGCGTCCGGAGGTCGGCGAGACGCTGCTCGGCGTCCACGCACATGGTGCGGAACTTGCAGATGGAGAACGGCGCACCACCGCGGCCGACGCGGGTCTGCCGGAACAGGACGGGGCCCCCGTCGTCGACCCGGATCGCCAGCGCGACCAGGCCGAACACCGGGGCGAGGAGCACGATCCCGAGCGCCGCGCCCGCCAGGTCGAACGCCCGCTTGCCCGCGCGACGGGAGTAGTCGGGCATCTCGACGTGCATGAGCGGCAACCCGTCGACGGGGCGTTCGTGCACCCGGGCGGACGTGACGTCGGCGAGCGGCGAGGACACGACGAGCTCGATCCCGTCCGCCTCGAGCTGCCAGCCGAGCCGACGGATGCGCTCCCGTCCGCCGGGCACGGCCCCGGCCACGAGCACGGCCGCCACCCGCCGGCGCCGAGCGACGTCGAGCACGTCGTCGATGCCGCCGATGACCGGGACCGTGGTGTCACCGAGTCCGATCGCCCGCCCCGCTGGGAGGCAGTCGGTGAGCACCCCGACGACCCGGTAGCCCGCCGCGGGGGTGGCCACCAGGCGCCGCCCCACGTACCGGACGTCGTCAGCGTCACCGACGACCAACACGTCGACCAGCCCCACACCCCGGGACCGTCGCCGCGCGAGCACCGTCCGGACCGCCTTGCGTCCGGCGGCGACGAGCCCGAGGCCGACCGGGAACGCGACCGCGACGTACCCGCGTGCCAGGTCGATGCCCACTGCGTAGGCGACGACGGCGACCGTCGCTCCGGTGACCAGGCTCGCGGTGAGGACACGTCGGTACTCCTCGTTGCCGAACCCGACCACGCGCGGGTCACGCGAACGCGCCGCGCCGAGCATCGCGTGCCAGAGCACGACGACGACCGGGGCGACGGTGAACTCGAGCAGCCCGGCATCGGGCCGCGGCAGTGGCGACTCCCACGGGAACCGGGTCACGTGGGCGACGAGGAACGCGACGGCGAGGAACAGCAGGTCCAGCACGACGAGCGTCCCGCGCACCCGGGTCCCGCACAGCGGTCGTGGCGACGAGCCCGTCGAGACGTCGGGCGCCGTCGTGCTGCTGGGCAGCGTCGTCCCACTGGACGACGTCGCACCGGTGGGCGGAGTCGCTCCGGTGAGCACCGACGTCCCGGCGGGCGCAGAGGTTCCGGCGGGCGCAGAGGTCCCGGCGGGCGCAGAGGTTCCGGCGGGCGCAGAGGTTCCGGTGGACGCGGTCCTCCGGCCGGGCTCCGTCGTCGTCACGGGCACGTGCGACCGGTCCTCGGTCACGTCGACGGGATCGGGGACGTCCCGGCACGACCGATCGGTGTGTGTCGACGGACGCCGGACGGGACCAGGCGCAAGCGACATGTGGGCTCCTGATCAGGCGAGGGGCGTGCGGATACGCAGAGGCGGTCTCCCGCTCTCACCCGGCCATGGTACATCAATCCAGTATGTCGGATGCCCCCAGCAGGACCCGGTCGAGCGTCAGCAGCGCCGGCTCACTCGTCAGGGCCGCGATGTCCGCCTCCCCGACGCCGGTCAGGCGGTACCGCACGCGCTCCCCCGGCAGCAGCGTCATGAACCCGCGGTCGACCGTGCCCGTCGCGGCCACCCGGTCCGGCTGCACGAGCAGGTCGCGGACGAGGGAGTCGGCCTCGACGACGAGGTCGAGCCCGTCGCCCTCCGGCGTCGCCGAGAACGTCGCCCGGTACCGCGCGGGCTGCCAGCGCATCTCCCGGTCCGGCGCCGGCGTCCACACGGCCCGGCGCCAGTCCATGTCCGCGACGACGACCTCGCCCCGGGCGTCGTCCACGACACCGACGCTCGCGGGCAGCCGCACGACGGCGACCCCCGGACGGTCGAGCACGACGGGCAGGGTCTCCTCCGCCAGGATCCGCCCGGACAGGTCGATCCGGCGCACCCGGACGACGGTGTCGAGCCCGGTGCGGGCGGAGCGGACCGCGACCTCGACCGGCGAGGCGTCGGAGGCCCGCGACGGGTCGTCACGCCCGTCGTCGCCGGGGACGGTGCCGGACCCGGCCACGTCGGTGACCGGCAGGGACGCGGTGCGCGGAGCCGGGCCTCCCGTCCGGTCGTCGACCTCGGTGGGCACCGCGCGGACGGCGGTGTCCACGGTCGACACCGGGCGGATCGCGACGAGGACGTCGTCGTAGAGCCGGCGGAGCTCGTGCGCGAGCGGTTTGCGGCGACCGGCTGAGTCGATCGCGGACCACGACGAGACCGGCCACAGGTCGTTGAGCTGCCAGACCACGACGCCCGTGTTGCGGGGCCAGTGCGTCCGCCAGTGCTCGACGCCGGTCGCGATCGCGCGGGCCTGCTGGAGCTGGGTCAGGTAGTGCCAGCGGTCGAGGTCGTCCCCGGCGCTGCCGAACCGCGATTCGATCCCCCGCGCGAGCTTCGCCATCCCGTCGGCGGCCTTCTGGTGGTGCACCACCCCGGGGGACGTCGGCGTCATCGGCTCGTCGGTCACCGCGTCGCGGAGCGTGCGCCAGGCCGGCGGCGCCTGCCACCCGAACTCGGAGACGAACCGGGGCACCGAGTCGCGGTAGTGGTCGTCGGACACCCGGTTCCAGACGTCCCACGAGTGGTGCGTCTCGTGGTCGACGTGGTTCGGCTCGATCGACTCGGACCCCGACCACGGCGACGCCACCGTGTAGAAGCGGGACGGGTCGACCGCGTCGACGATCGTCGGCAGCAGGTCGAGGTAGTAGCCGAGGCCCCACGGGCGGTCGCCGAGCTCGTCCCCCCAGCCGTCGACGTCGTGCAGCCAGATGTTCTCGTTGTTGCCGTTCCACACCACGAGGGACGGGTGCCGCGACAGCCGGGCGACGTTGTCCTGCGCCTCGGCGATGACCTCGCCGCGCAGCGGTTCGTCCTCCGGGTACGCGGCGCACGCGAAGGGGAAGTCCTGCCAGACGAGCAGACCGCGCTCGTCGCACAGCTCGTAGAAGTCGTGCGACTCGTAGACCCCGCCACCCCAGACGCGGACGAGGTTCGCGCGCAGGTCGACCGCCGCGTCGAGCCGGGCGGCGTACCGCGCACGGTCGACCCGCGACACGATGACGTCGTCGGGGATCCAGTTCACGCCGCGGACGTCGATGACGGTGCCGTTGACGACGACCTCGAACGGGCGACCGGCGGAGTCGAGCGCCGTCCGCACCCCGGCGGACCGGAACCCGGTGCGGAACGAGCGCCGGTCGAGCACCGCGCCGTCGACGGTCTGCAGCTCCACGACCACGTCGTGGAGGGCCTGCTCGCCGTACCCGCGCGGCCACCACAGCGCCGCGTCCGGGACACGGACCGTGACGACCGCACCGTCTTCCTTCGGGGTGACCTGGGCGCGGGACCGCTGCTTGGTCGTCCGCCCGTCGACCGTGGGACCCGAGACGGTCACGACGAGCACGAGGTCGTCGTCCTCGCCGTCCAGGTCGAGGTCGCCGGTGCTCGTGCCGTGGAGCGTCGGGCCGGAGCGCTCGAGGGCGATGTGGGTGTCGAGCACGCCCTCTCCGGCCTCGACGTCGACGAGGGGCCGGATGTCGGCGAGACGGGCGGTCGACCACCGCTCGATCGCGACCGGTCGCCACGGTCCGCTCGTGACCGCGGTCAGCCCCCAGTCCCACCCGAAGTTCGACGCCATCTTCCGCACGTACGGGAACGGCTCGTCGTACGGGCCGGGCATGCTGCCCGCGCGCGCGGCGACGCGCTCGGCCTCGCGGTAGGGCGACTCGAACGCGATCTCGAGTTCCTTGCCGTCGACCGGACCCGACGTCTCGACCTGCCGGAGGTCGAACCGGTAGCGCCGGTGCATGTTCCGCGTGGTCGCGATCGGGACTCCGTCGAGGGACAGCTCGGCCACGGTGTCCAGGCCGTCGCAGACGAGGTCGACCCGTTCGTGGCCGCGGGGGTCGACGTCGAGCTGCCGTCGGTACGCCCAGTCCGACTGCCCGACCCACTGCGTCCGGGTCTCGTTGCGGTCGAAGGTGGGATCGGGCAGCAGCCCGGCACGCTCCAGGTCGGTGTGCACCTGTCCGGGCACGGTCGCCGGCAACGTGACACCGCGGACGCCGGTCGGCAGGTCGGCAGCGACGCCGGAGGCGCCGTCCTCGACGAGCGACACGGTCCAACCGTCGCGGAGTTCCTCACGGTCGAGGGTCATACGGGTCCTTTGTTGAGCGGGCCGGTCGGCCCTGCGGTTCGGGACGCCGGCCCTCGGCCCGCCCCGTGGTCGGTGGTCCGACCGGGAGGCGCGGCACCGGTGGCCGGGCGTCGTCGCGTCGCGCGCGCGTCACGACGGGCGTGACGCGCGGGTGCGTCGCGATGGTAGTACGACCGCCCGACGAGTTCTCCGGAGGGCCGTCCTGCCGTCTCGGGAGCGCGGCCTCGCGGGTCCGGTCCGCAACCTGGTCGTGCGCTCGGTGCCGGCCGGTCCGGTGCGTGCCAGTGTGGGCGCATGATCACCGTGGAACTCGCCCGTGCCCTCCGCACCGCGGGACTCCGCTGGCACCCGGACACCGGCGACCGGTTCGTCATCGACAAGCCGGGGGTCGACGAGGATGTGTACACCGTCTCCGAGATGACGGTCGAGCGGCACGACCACCCCACGGGCGTCGAACTCGGCTTCAACGGCACGACCGAGTGGGCGCTCGACTCGGTCGCCGCGGCCGACTCCCTGTGGCTGCCGCGCGAGGACCAACTGCGGGACCTGCTCGGGCCGGCGTTCGTCGGACTGACGCGGCTGGTCGGCCAGGACGACCAGGTCCTGTGGACGGTCACCGCCCGCATCGCCGGCACCGACCGGACCTTCGCCTCGGCCGACCCGGCGGTGGCCTACGGCGAGGCGCTCGCCGCGTACATCGCGGCCGCACTCGCCTGACCCACCCGGACCGGCGGGAGGGGGACACGCCCGCCTGACCGTCCCCGGGAAGCCGTGCGCGACGTCGGGAGTTGGATCGACACATGACCACCGTTCCGAACATCACGCTCAACGACGGACGCACGATCCCGCAGCTCGGCTTCGGCGTCTTCCAGATCGACCCCGCCGAGACGAAGGCCGCCACCCTCACGGCGCTCGAGGTCGGCTACCGCCACATCGACACCGCCGAGATGTACGGCAACGAGAAGGAGGTCGGTGAGGCGATCGCCGAGTCGGGCATCCCCCGCGAGGAGGTCTTCGTCACCTCGAAGCTCAACAACGGCTTCCACGCCCCGGAAGCAGCAGCCGAGAACGGCAAGAAGTCGGCCGACCTGCTCGGTGGCTACACGGATCTCTTCCTCATCCACTGGCCGCTCCCGACCGTGAGCGACTTCGTCCCGACCTGGAAGGCGCTCGAGGAGCTCTACCACGCCGGCACCGCCCGCTCGATCGGCGTCAGCAACTTCCAGGCGCACCACCTGAACCGTCTCGCTGCCGAGACCACGATCACGCCGGCCGTGAACCAGATCGAGGTGCACCCGTACCTCGTGCAGGACGAGCTCCGCGCGTACGGCTCGGAGCACGGCATCGCGACCGAGGCCTGGTCGCCCATCGCCCAGGGTCTCGTGCTCGACGACGAGACGATCACCCGCATCGCCCGCAGCACGGGCAAGACCCCGGCCCAGGTCGTCCTCCGCTGGCACATCCAGCGCGGCGACATCGTCTTCCCGAAGTCGGTGACCCGCTCGCGCGTCGAGGAGAACTTCCAGATCTTCGACTTCGAGCTCTCGGACGAGGACATGACGGACATCACGACGCTCGACAAGGGCCACCGCACCGGCCCCGACCCGGACACGTTCGACTACGTCCCCGCGTAGTCCACGCTCCCACGAGGAAAGCCCCGGCCATCTGGTCGGGGCTTTCCTCGTTCTGGTGGAGGAACCTCACCATCACACTCGGGATCTTCTCCGTATCCCACATGCAGTATTCCCGGGTCTGCGTGCTCCGCGCGGACAGGAAGGGAACCATGCGCACGATCCACCGAGCAACAGCCGGGGCCGCCTTCGGCCTCGTCCTCGCCGCAACCCTCGTCCCGTCGGCCGCCTCCGCCGCGACGAGCCCTGCGGACCGTCGATCCCGGGGGCGACGGCTTCACGGCCGATCGTCGGCAGCACCACGAACGTGTACACGGTGCAGGGCGCCACCGCCCAGGGTGAGCGGGACGGCAACCGCCTGTTCGTCACCGGGCAGGCCTCCCCGGAGGCCCGGGTCACGAGCTCCGTCACCGGCGGCACGCTGAAGATCGTCGACGCGGACGGGCACGTCCTGTGCACCGGCACCGCGACCCAGGCGCGTCCGAACCTGTACTCCTGCACGCTCGAACCGCTCGTCTCCGGTCCGCAGACCATCACGGCGTCGGTCGTCAAGAAGAACGGCACGTACAGCACGCCGGGTCAGGCCGAGCTCGACGCCTACGCGGCGACCCCGACGATCGACACGGTCACGCGCGACGGTGACGACCTCGTGGTCACGGGTCACACGAACCTCCGCGCCGAGGTCCAGGCGTCGACCGACCGCGAGACCGTCCTGGCCACCGCCGAGACCGGGTCGAACGGCGACTTCAGCGTCCGGATCCCGGGCGGCGCGGAGGCCGAGCACGCCTTCGTCCGGACCGTGAACGACGCCGTGCCGGCGAGCACGCCCGACCACGACCGGTTCGCGGCGAGCGGCTGGGTGCTGGCGGAGGTCGACTCGGACGCCGGGGACGGCTCGGGCTCCGGCTCGGGTGGGGAGGACTCCGGCGCCGGCGAAGGCTCCGGCTCGGAGAACCCGGGCCCCGGCGAGGCGACCGAACCGGTCTACGACGTGACGAGCCCCGCCGACGGCGCCACGGTCGACACCGCAAGCCGACCTTCACCGGGCACGGTCGCCCGAACGGCCGCGTCAGCATCCTCGCGATGGGCGTCGACCCCCTCGGGAGCACGACCGCCGACGCCGACGGCAACTGGTCGGTCACGATCGAGGGCGCGCTGCACCTCGGCGACAACGGCATCGTCGTCGCGTTCGAGCAGCCGGACGGCAGCTGGCAGAAGCGGGTCTCCCAAAGCGTCACCTGGGCCCCGAAGACCACCGGATTCACCATCGCGACGCCCGCCGACGGCTCCACCGTGACGGAGGCCCGTCCGACCATCGAGGGGTCGACCGTCGGCTCGTACCGACAGGTCCTGGTCACGGACCACACCGGGTCCATGGCCGCGCACGGCACGACCGACGCCGACGGCGACTTCCGGATCGCGTTCTCGGAGGACCTCGAGGAGGGCCTGAACGAGCTCACCGTGCAGTACCAGGACGAGCACGGACGCTGGAAGTCGGAGCCGTACTCCCTCCGCTACGACGCCGATGGTGGGACCCCGAACCCCGGCGCGGGCGACGGCGACGGCACCACCGACCCCGGCGAGGGCGACGGCAGCGGCACCACGGACCCCGGCCAGGGCGACGGCAGCGGGACCACCGACCCCGGCCAGGGCGACGGCAGCGGCACCACGGACCCGGGCGAGGGTGACGGTGAGGAGACCCCCGCTCCGGCCGAGGTCGCCGTGACCACCAGCCGCCTCACCGCCTCCGAGATCGTCGCGCACTTCTCGGGCGCGGAGGGCACCGAGGTGACGGCCACCGCGAACGGCGTCACGAAGCAGGCGACGATCGGCGACGGCGGCGTCGCGAGCGTCGTCCTGCCTGCACCGGAAGCGCTGACGACGACGGTGCACGTCACCTCCACGAACGGCGACCGCACCGCCGAACAGGACGTGGTCGTCGGCAACGGCGACCACCCGTCCGACCAGCTCGCGGCCACGGTCGTGAACGCGTCGGCACTCACCGGCAGCGCCGAGATCGACGTCTGGGGCCTCCCCTCGGGCATCGGCGGCCTGCAGGCGACGGACGCGGACGGCACGGTCCTCGCCTACAGCGCCATCCACGAGGACGGCACCGGACACCTCACCGTGACCGGGCTGACGGCGGGCGAGCACGTCATCACCGTCGTCTCGGGTGACCGCTCCACGCAGGTCACGGTCACGATCTGACCCGCACGGCACGACGGCCCGTCACGAGGGTCTGATGTGGACGGCCCCGCTCCACGCCCGTGGTGCGGGGCCGTCCCCGTCGCGGCCGGCCACTCCCCCGGGCCCGCAGACGTCGGCGGCTCGTCTGACCGGAGCTCAGCGCGGGGCGACCGACGCCGTGACGGTGAACTTCGCCGTCCGCGTCACCTGCCGCGTGGGTCCGACCATGCGCTCGAGCACCGGGCGGTACCGGAGGTGCGAGTTCCACACTGTCCAGAGTTCCCCACCCGGACGCAACACCGAGGCCGCGTTCCGGAACATCGCCTCGGCGGCGTCCGTCGAGACGGTCGTGTCCGCGTGGAAGGGCGGGTTGCACAGCACCAGGTCGGCGCTGTCCTCGTCGAGTTCGTCGCCGGCGTCGCTCCGCACGGTACGGACGCGGTCGCCGACGCCGTTGACGTCGGCGGTGAGACGCGTCGAGGCGATCGCCGCCGCGGAGACGTCCGTCGCCACCACGCGCACCCGTGGGCGGGAGCGCGCGACGACGGTCGCGACCACCCCGTTGCCGCACCCGAGGTCGACGACGACCCGGGCCTCCGGCATGGCTGCCTCGGCGGCCTCGAGCAGGACCCGCGTCCCGATGTCGAGCGACGTGCCCGCGAAGACGCCGCCGTGGGCGGCGATGGTGATGTCGAGCTCGTCCTGACGCACCTGACGCGGC
Source organism: Curtobacterium sp. MCBD17_023 (assembly GCF_003224415.1). Lineage (NCBI taxonomy): Bacteria > Bacillati > Actinomycetota > Actinomycetes > Micrococcales > Microbacteriaceae > Curtobacterium > Curtobacterium sp. MCBD17_023. The sequence continues at coordinate 105,267 of NZ_QKLJ01000006.1, read as the reverse complement.
CACGGATCGGTCACCGCGGCGCGTTCGGCGGCGGCGCGGAGCGGGTCCGACGCGATGAGCAGGCGGGACTTGCCGCGCCCACGGCTCGCGACGACCTCGCCGAACGACCGCCGGAGCACGTCGTTCTGGGTCAGGGTCATGTACTTCGTGCGTCCACCGCAGAGCAGCACGACGTCCGGCGCGGCGAAGCGGGCGACCGCGCGTGCGACCTCGTCCAGGCGGTCGTGTGACTTGCTGAGCCGGAGGATGACGAGTCGGGCGTCACGGAACGCCTCCTCGAAGCCCTCCGGGTGGTGGAACCCGCGACGGCCGAACGTGCCGGCGCTGGCCTCCAGTGCTCGCTCACCGACGAGCGAGTCCTGGACCACACGGACATCCGTCGCTCCGTGCAGGGCGAGCACTCCGAGGGTGAGCACCCCGTACCGGTCGTCCACCACCGTGACGGCGCCCGGGTGCCGCAGGGCGTCGCCGTGCACGTGCGGAGCCTCGTCGAGGAGGAACCGGTCGGTCCCGTCGATCGCGATGAGGTCCGGGCCCTGCTCGCGGGCGTGGCGCCGGAAGTGGTCGGCGAAGTCGAAGGACGGCACGGACCGAGAGTAGCCGCGGTGCACTGGCAGTCCCGGTCCCGAGTCACCACTGACCGCCACAGGTGAGCGATATACCACACGCGACAGCACGCAGCAGGAGTCGTACGCTCGGAACACGCCCGGACCGCCCGGGCTCCGCAGCACCGCGAGAGGGGCCGATGTTCGTAGCGCGACCCACCCCCGGGACGAAGACCCTGCTCCGTGACGTCGCTCGTGAGCGTCTGCGTGCGGAGATCATCAGCGGACGGCTCCGTCCCGGCCAACGACTCGACGACGACGAACTCGCGCTGCAGCTCGGGTGTTCACGGACGCCGGTGCGGGAGGCCCTCGCGGACCTGGGTCGCCTCGGTCTGGTCGAACTGCGGGCGAACCGGTACACACGCGTGGCGGTGCCGCGGGACGAGGACGTCCTCCCCGCGCTGCAGGCCCTGGGGCTCCTGTTCGGCGGTGTGGTGCGGCTCGCCGTCCCGTCGCTGAGCGACCGGTCACGGTCCTCGCTGTTCCGTCGTCTCGGCGTCCTGCTCGACTGCATGCAGGAGCCGGGGTGGATGCCGACGGCTGACGCGGCGACGCCGGTCTACCGGACCTTCATCAACGAGTGCCACAACCCGATGCTGTCGGCGGCGTTGCTCAGCTCACTCGACGGCCTGACCTTCCGGCTGCGGAACGACCGGCTGCACGAGGCACTGCCGTGGGAGCACATCCGCAACGGTGTCGTCGCGCTGCGGATCGCCGTGGACGGGCGGGACGGCTGGCGGAGCGAGCGACCTGGGCGGTGCACCTGCTGCCGGACCCGGATCGCGCAGACGCCGGTGACGGGGACGACGACCCGCTCCGAGGACATGCGGAGCGCTGACCGTGTGCCAGGAGTGCATCCGCCAGGTCATCCGCTCCGTCCGAGCACGTCGCCGGACGATCGATCGGTGCGTCCCGGCGGACGAGCGGCCCGACGGTTCCGGGCCGTGTAGTGCCGCGGGCAGTGCGGCCCGCTCGCTCGCAGATCCGCCGCTCGACTGCTGACGGGCACCGTCGAACAGGGCGAGCGGGTCAGCGCTGCGGGCGGTACAGCACCACGGCGGTGTTCCGCTGCGGCCGCATGCCGGCCCGCAGGGGCACCGCGGCGCCGGTCGTCGTCGCGGCGAACACCCGGGCACCCGGACGGCTGATGAGCTGGTCGGCGAGTGCCCGTTCGAGCTCCCGGACACGGGTGCGCAGCTGTGCGTTCTCGTTCTCGAGGTCGAGCACCCGCCGGATCCCCTCGAGGGACACACCCTCGGACCCGAGCCGCGCGATCTCGCGGAGCTGGGTGATGTCGCGCATCGAGTACCGCCGCGACCCGCCACGGGTGCGCCCGGGCACGACGAGGCCGAGCCGGTCGTACTGCCGCAGGGTCTGCGGGTGCATCTCGGCGAGTTCCGCCGCGACCGCGATCGCGAAGACGGGCGAGTTCTCGTCCATCTCGGTCATCGAGCGCTCCTTCCGTCGTGCGCGTGGTGCGGGACCAGTCTGTGCCCGCACCACCGGTCGTGACGGGACGCGCCGGCGGCGCGCCCACCCTGCCGGCCTGGAGGCTCGGCGCGGGTCCCTGACGGAGCCGCGCCGAGCCTCCAGGCCGGTCGTGCAGTGCGGTTCGGTGCGCGGCTAGCCGCGCGCCTTCGCGAGGAGGTCCTCGCGGGGGTCCTCGTCCGGCAGCGCGTCCGCGAGGGCGTCGAGCGCCGCGCGGGCCTTGTCGGAGAGGTGGGACGGTACGGCGACCTGGACGGTGGCGAGCAGGTCACCGGTGCCGTTCTTGCCCGGGACGCCCCGGCCCTTGACCCGGAGGACCCGACCCGAGGGTGTCCCCGGGGCGACCCGCAGCTTGACGGGTTCGCCGCCGAGTGTGGGCACCTGGATCGTGGCGCCGAGCGCCGCCTCGACGAACGTCACGGGGACGTCCACGCGGAGGTTCTGCCCGTCGCGCTCGAACACCGGGTGCTTGCGGACGGAGACGGTGACCACCAGGTCGCCGGCCTCGCCGCCGTCGGGGCTCTGTTCACCTCGACCACGCAACCGGATCTTCTGGCCGTCGGCGACACCCGCGGGGATGCGGACGCTGACCGGTCGGCCGTTGCCCTGCGCGAGCTTGACGGTGTCCCCGGCGATCGCGGTGGCGAAGTCAAGCGTGGTCGTCGCGGTGACGTCACGCCCCTTCGTCGGTCCGCCGAAGCCGCGGAAGCCGCCGGAGTTCTGGCCGAAGCCGCCCCCGCCGAACATGCCGCCGAGGATGTCCTCGAACCCGCCTGCACCGCCCTGGCCGAACCGGACGCGCTGTCCGCCGCCGCCTCCGCCGAACATGCCGCCGAACACGTCCTCGAAGCCGCCCTGGCCGCCCGCACCACCCGAGGTGAAGCGAGCGCCGGAGCCCATCGCGCGGACCTGGTCGTACTCCTTGCGCTGCTCCTTGTCGGAGAGCACCGAGTACGCCTCGCTGATCTCCTTGAACTTCGACTCGGCAGCAGCGTCACCCGGGTTGGAGTCCGGGTGGTACTGCCGCGCGAGCTTCCGGTACGTCTTCTTCAGGTCAGCCTCGGAGGCGTCCTTCGACACCCCGAGCACTGCGTAGAAGTCCTTGTCGAACCAGTGCTGACTGGCCACGGCTCACCTCCCTTCCACCGTCGCCGACCCTCAGGCCGGCACCGCCACGGCGACCTTGGCCGCACGGAGCACGCGGTCACCGAGCTTGTAGCCCGGCTCCACGACGTCCGCCACGGTCTGGCCGGTCGCTCCCGGCGTGGGCAGCTGGACGATCGCCTCGTGCACGTTGGGGTCGAAGGTCTCGCCCTTCTCGCCGATCTGCACGAGCTTGAACTTGTCGAACCCGCTGCGGAGCTTCTGGGCGATGACCTGCATCGGTCCCTCGGCGAGGTCGCCGTGGGACTCGGCGCGGTTCAGGTCGTCGAGGGCCGGGAGCAGTGCACGCACGACCTCGGCGATGACGGCTTCGCGGTTGGCGTCCCGGTCACGCTCGACGCGCTTCCGGAAGTTCACGAGCTCGGCCTGGGCGCGGAGCATGTCCGTCCGCATCTCGCCGACGAGGTCGCGGTCGGACGGCGAGAGCCGGTCCTCGGCGATGCCGGTCGCTGCATCGGCCAGGAGCGCCTCGTCCTCGGGGCTGAGATCGTTCGCCGGCGGGGCGTCCGTCGACACCTCGACGTCCGGACCCTCGGCCTCGATGAGGTCCTCGGTGCCGTCGACGTCAGCCGTCGCGCCGTCCTCGGAGCCCTCGGCCGGGTTGCCCTGCGCCCGTCCGCCCTGTGCCTGGCCGCCCTGTGCCTGCCCACCCTGGGGGGCGGACCCGGCGGGCCCGGCGGAACCATCCGCCGGGCCGGAACCGGTCTGCCCACCGTCAGCCGAGCCTCCAGGCAGGTCGGCGCCGTCGTGCTGCGGGTCCTGCGGGTTCTCGTTGCTGGTGGTCATGTGTCCTACTTCTTGTCGTTGTCGTCGTCGTCCACGACCTCGGCGTCGACGATGTCCTCGTCGTCACCGGTGGTCTGGCCCTCGGCACCGGCGCCTGCACCCGCATCACCGGCGGCGTCAGCTGCCTGGCCCTGCGCGTAGATCGCCTGTCCGAGCTTGCCCTGCGACTCGTTGAGCTTGTCGAACGCGGTCTTCACGGCCTCGTCGTCGTCACCCGCGAGCGCGGACTTGAGGCCGTCGACGTCGCCCTGGACCTCGGACTTGACGTCCGCGGGCAGCTTGTCGTCGTTCTCCTTGATGAGCTTCTCGATCGAGTAGACGAGCTGCTCGGCCTGGTTGCGACGCTCGCTCGCCTCACGGCGGGCCTTGTCCTCGGCCGCGTGCTCCTCGGCCTCGCGGACCATGCGCTCGATGTCCTCCTTCGGCAGCGACGAGCCGCCGGAGATGACCATCGACTGCTCCTTGCCGGTGCCCTTGTCCTTCGCGGACACGTGCACGATGCCGTTGGCGTCGATGTCGAACGTGACCTCGATCTGCGGGATGCCCGCCGGGGCCGGCGCGATGCCGGTCAGCTCGAAGGTGCCGAGCGGCTTGTTGTCGCGGGTGAACTCGCGCTCACCCTGGAAGACCTGGATCGCGACCGACGGCTGGTTCGAGTCGGCGGTCGTGAAGGTCTCGCTGCGCTTGGTCGGGATCGCGGTGTTGCGGTCGATGAGCTTCGTCATCAGGCCGCCCTTGGTCTCGATGCCGAGCGAGAGCGGCGTGACGTCGATGAGCAGGACGTCCTTGCGCTCGCCCTTCAGGACACCGGCCTGGAGCGCGGCACCGACGGCGACGACCTCGTCCGGGTTGACGCCCTGGTTCGGCGACTTGCCACCGGTCAGCGACTTGACGACCTCGGCCACGGCGGGCATGCGGGTCGAGCCACCGACGAGGACGACGTGCGCGATGTCGTTGACGGACACGCCCGCTTCCTTGATGACGTCGTTGAAGGGCTTCTTCGTGCGGTCGAGCAGGTCCGAGGTCATCTGCTCGAACTGCGCGCGCGAGATGGTCTCGTCGAGGTTGAGCGGGCCGTCGGCGGTGAGCGTCAGGTACGGGAGCTGGATGCTCGCGCTGAGCTGGCTCGACAGCTCCTTCTTCGCCTGCTCGGCGGCCTCCTTGAGGCGCTGCTTCGCGATCTTGTCGGTCGACAGGTCGACGCCGTGCTCGTCCTTGAACTTCTTGACGAGGTGGTCGACGATGCGCTGGTCCCAGTCGTCGCCGCCGAGGCGGTTGTCACCCGAGGTCGCGCGGACCTGGATCGTGGAGAAGTCCTCGTCCTTGCCCACCTCGAGCAGGGAGACGTCGAACGTGCCGCCACCGAGGTCGAAGACCAGGATGAGCTCGTCTTCCTTGCCCTTGTCGAGGCCGTACGCGAGCGCCGCAGCGGTCGGCTCGTTGATGATGCGCAGGACGTTGAGGCCGGCGATCTCACCGGCGTCCTTGGTGGCCTGGCGCTCGGCGTCGTTGAAGTACGCCGGGACGGTGATGACCGCGTCCGTGACGTCCTCACCGAGGTACTGCTCGGCGTCGCGCTTGAGCTTGCCGAGGGTACGGGCCGAGATCTCCTGCGGCGTGTAGCTCTTGCCGTCGATGTCGACCTTCCAGTCGGTACCGATGTGGCGCTTCACGCTCGCGATGGTGCGGTCGACGTTCGTGACGGCCTGGCGCTTCGCGGTCTCGCCGACGAGCACCTCGCCGTCCTTCGTGAACGCCACGATCGAGGGCGTCGTGCGGAGCCCCTCGGCGTTGGCGATGACGGTGGGCTCGCCGCCCTCGAGAACGGAGACGACGGAGTTGGTGGTTCCGAGGTCGATGCCTACTGCACGTCCCATGTGATGGTGCTCCTTCGATCGGGTACTTGGTCTTGCTGAAGTCTACGCGGACTTGCGTCCGTTGGGCTCAAGTTTACTCCGGGAGGGAGGCGCGTCAAGTCCTGGGTGCAGAAGTTGCGTCGGTCGGACGCAGGTTCGCGTAGGCATCGCGCTCGGAAGGTCTTCAGGCTGATGCTGATATTTCTTATGTCCTATGACCAGTGCCCGGCGCGATCCCGCGTGCGTGGCCTCGATCCGAAAGACATCTCTTCACATGAAGTCATTCCTCCGGAGGGCCGTCGCGACCGGCGTTACTCTCTCCACCCTCGCTGGCGGCGTTACGTTGAGCAATCACCCGGCATCAGCAAGTGGCGCTAGCCCTTCTCTAGGTGATCATGGCGCGACGTTTCCGCTAATCTGGGAACAATCCAATTCCTACTGGTTCTACAGCGGGACCGGAGCCAGGTCCGGATATCCAGGCGACTCCTCCGCCCTGAGCAGCGCAAAGACATTGGAGGAAGCACAGCATCGCGCCGTCGCATTCCAGGCAGAATTCGCAGGTCAGTCTGAGGACGGCCAGGATCACTGGTACTTGCACCCGACAAAGTATCCGGAGCGCTGTTTGTTCGCTTACGTTCAGCTGAACCGGGATAATCAGTGGGAGGGCGGCGCTGAGACATTGAAGTGTGATACGCCACCGACTAGTTCAACATTCGAGGATGCCAAAAAATGGACAATCGACCACGGAAAGCTTCGGTCATTGTCCAATATAGGTATCGGATTCGATCACTCGCGCACGGACAGGGTCTGGTTCGCCGGACGGAACTCTTCAACCTACGCGACAGCCTCGTTTCCTTCTGTTCCATTTGCAGTACTCGCAGCGAAAGAGCCCGGCGCAAATTCCCTGATCGGTCTCCCTGGAGACTTGTCCGGAGCAGTCGGGATGGTCGCAACCGTCGACAGAGTCAACAACGTCTCAAAGAGTGCGGTCGTCAAGGGGACGGCGACGCCTGGCGCCTTCGTCTGGGTCGGTATGGCGTCGACGCCCGTGGACGCCGACGGAAAGTGGGAGCTGACAGTCGAGGGGCTCAAGGCCGGGCCGAACACGCTGCACGTCGTGCAGAAGATCGACGGCGAGGAGCACGATTCAAAGGACCTCGAGGTGACGATCGTCGACGGCGGCACCGTCGTCCCGAAGCAGAACGGCCCGATCGAGCTCGAGCGTGGCGGCACGACCGACGTCCCGTTCTCGGTCGAGAACAAGGAAGCCCGCTCCGACATGAAGGGCACGGTCGAGCTCGACGCTCCGGCCGGCACCACCTTCGCGGACGGCCAGACGGACGTCGCCGCCGAGGTCCGCACCGGCGACACCGGCTCGTGGACGCCGAACACGGCCCTCGACCTCAAGAACGGCACTCTCTCCGACGGCGGCAAGAAGCTGACGTTCGACGTCGACAGCGGGGCAACCGAGCTGCCCGCCGGCCAGGAGTACCGCTACACCGTCAAGGTCGACACCCCGGCCGACGCTGCCGCGGGCACGGGCGAGCTCGGCTTCGTCTACGCCGGCGACAGCTCGAAGGGCGACTACCGGGCGGAGGGCACGACGAGCACCACGGTGAAGGCCGAGAACGGCGGTGTCACCACCGACGCGCTCGGGTTCGACGTCGCGATGGAGGTCGGTGAGACGAAGGACCTGTTCCTCGGCCTCGAAGCGGCCGACTCGCTCACCTCGCTGAAGGACACCACGTTCGAGGTGACCGCTCCGGCAGGGACCAAGTTCGTCCAGGGCTCCTCGAAGAGCCAGTACCTCGACGGCAACGACCAGTGGCAGACCGACGGCAACTCCACCGCGACGGTGACCGTGAAGGACGGCGGCGCGAAGGCCGTCGTCACGTTGAACACGAAGGACGGCTGGGCACGCGGCGCGGGCCAGAAGGCCCGCTGGAGCCTGCCCATCGAGGGCACTGCTGCCGGCACCGGTGACGCCACGTTCACCGTGAGCGGCACCAGCAACCTCGGAGGGTTCACGGCGTCGGGGAAGGCCGGTGTCACCGTCACGAAGCCGGCGGGCATCTCGAAGCAGTTCAGCGTCGAGACGCCGGCGGACAACACCACGACCGCGAACCGCTCCCCCTACTTCATGGGCTGGGGCACCGCGGACTCGACCGTGAAGGTCACCGACGGCCAGGGCGGTCCCGTGATCGGCGAGACCACCGTCGACGGCAACGGCTGGTGGGGCAAGGTCAGCACCGCCGAACTCAAGGACGGCGTGCACACCTTCGTCATCACCCAGACGAAGCCCGGCGGCACGACGGAGACCATCACCCGCACCGTCACGATCGACTCCATCCGTGACCTCACGATCGAGCAGCCCGTCAACGGCAGCACCGCGTGGTGGCCGAACCCGTCCCTGATCGGTTGGGGCACCCCAGGCGCGACCGTGAACGTCACGGACGAGCAGGGCAACACGCTCGGCACCGAGACGATCAACGCCGACGGCTGGTTCGGCGCGAACAGCACGAAGGCCCTGGCGAACGGCAAGCACACGCTCACCTTCACCCAGACCGCCAACGGTGCCACGAACAGCGTGAGCGTGGACCTCACCATCGCGCACAAGCCGTTCCGTATCGAGGCCCCTGCTGACGGCGGCTCGAGCTGGTGGCCGAACCCGTCCTACATCGGCTGGGCGACCCCGGGCGCCGCGATCGACGTGCTCGACACCGACGGCAGCACCGTCCTCGCCCGCACCACGGCGAACGACGAGGGCTGGTTCGGCATCGTGAGTCAGCAGGCACTGTCCCTGGGCGAGCACACGTTGCACTTCCGCCAGACGTTCAACAACGCCACGACGGAGACCACCACGAAGTACACGATCGGGGCAGACCCGCTGCGGATCGAGGCTCCGACCGAGGGCTACACGAACTGGTGGCCGAAGCCGTCCTTCATCGGCTGGGCGACCCCGGGTGCGAAGGTCCGCATCGAGGACACCGACGGCACGACGATCACGACCGTCACCGCCAACGGCGAGGGCTGGTTCGGCGAGATCAGCCCGAAGGACCTCTCGGTCGGCGAGCACACCCTGAAGTTCGTCCAGGTACTCAACGACCAGGACGTCGACGAGCACACCGTCCACATCACGATCACCGCCAACTGATCGTGCACACATGATGAAGGCCCCCTCCGCACCGCGGAGGGGGCCTTCATCATGTGGTACCCGCGCTCAGCGAGAGAGGCGGTCCCGGACCGACGAGGCGGACCAGTGCAGCGCCTCCAGTCCGCGCACCACCGGACGGGAGGCCCGGCGCAGGTGATCCGCGAACGGTTCCGTCGGGTGCGCGGCACGCGCCACGACGGCACGGCGGTGCCGCTCGTTCTCCCACCAGTAGGACCAGTCCGGGAAGCGCCCGTCGATGGTGTACTCGATGACCAGCTCGTCGTGCGGCACGTAGGCGCCTGTCGACCAGCCGCGGAGGAACAGGTCGAAGTCCTCCGCGACCCGCACGGACTCGTCGTAGCCGCCGAGCGCCTCCCACCAGTCGCGGCGGAACGCGCACGCCGGGTGGTTGACGCCCATCCGACCCCGGGCGAAGACAGCGTCGACACCCCCGGGGGTGTCGGGCATGACCGGCCACGGTCGTGTCCCGCGCGGATGGACGCCGAGCGACCGGCCGAACACCGCCCGCGCCTCGGGGTGTGCGTCCAGGGCGGCGGCGTGTGCGGCCAGCCGGCCCGGGAGCATGCGGTCGTCCGCGTCGCACGGGACGATGACCGATCCCCGGGCGGCGGTGATCGCAGTGTTGCGCGCAGCCGACCGCCCTCGGTTGCGGTCGAGGGTGATCCCGCGGACGGCAGAGCCGTACGAGGCGATGACGGAAGCGGTGCCGTCGGTCGAGCCGTCGTCGACCACGAGGACCTCGAAGCCACCAGCCACCTCCTGCGCGAGGCAGCTGTCCACCGCGCGGCGCAGGGTCGTCGCCGCGTCGAACGCGGCCACGACGATCGAGAAGCGGGGCGCGGGCGGGTCCGGGGCGCTCGGTGTCATTGTGATATACTAACATTCGTTATGCACGAGGAAACGGACGGGATCGAGCACGCGCGGTCGTCGTCCGTCATCGTCGTGCTCGCCGCCGTGGTCGGGGTCCTCGCAGGTGCGACGTCGGAACTGCACCTCGGGCCGGCCTCTGCGAGCGCCGTCATCACCGCGACGGCGGCGGGCTCGTGCATCGCCCTCGCGCCGATGCTCGTCGGCAGCGGGCACCTGGTGCCCACGCCCGCCGTCCTCTTCGTGGCACTCGCGTTCGGTCGCGCCGTGTTCGCACCGAGCTCCGACGGCCTGCAGAACGTCGCCGCGTACGCGATCCTGCTGCTCGTGCCCGCGTTCGTCGCACGGCGGGTGGACCCGATCGGTGCCGAGCGCGCGCTGCGGTGGTTCACCGTGGCCGGCCTCGCCGCCACCGCCCTGTTCGCGGCGCAGCACGTCCTCGGCTTCCTGACCGACGGCGTCCGCTCCTACGCACTCGCCGCGCTGCCGCTGCTCGCCGCCGCGGTCGCCCTGCGGAGTGGCCCGCTGCCGCTCCGCGCCGCACCGCTCGTCGTCACCCTGGGCATCGTCGCGAGCCTGTCGCGGACTGCGTCGGTCGTGGCCATCCTCATGCTCGTGGCGCTCGTCACCCGGCGGCCGCGAGGCCGGCGCACGGGCCTCGCGGTCGTCGCAGTCAGCGTCGCCACCGCCGGGTTCATCGCCCTGTACTCGTTCGTGCCGTCCTTCGCGGCCCGGTTCTCGGCGGGCGACAACGCGTCGGTCGGCGGCGTCACGATCAACACCTCGGGACGCGCGAAGATCTGGGCGGCCGTCGCCGACCACGCACGGAGCGCCCCACTCCTCGGACACGGTCCGGGGAGCGCCGCCCAGCTGGTGACCGACACGTTCATCGAGGTCCGGCAGCCCCACAACGACTGGCTCCGGCTGCTGCACGACACCGGCTGGATCGGCGTGAGCCTCTTCGCCCTGGCGATGGTCACGCTGCTGGTCCGGATCGGCAGCGCCGCCAGGGCCACCGATCGCCCCGTGCACTGGGCCGCACTCTCGGCGCTCCTCGCCCTCCTGGCGACCGCCGTCACGGACAACACCCTGATCTACCCGTTCGCGATCGGTTCGACCGCAGTCCTCGTCGGACTGTCGCTCGGCACGGCACCGCGACGGGGAACTGCGCCGGCTGACCTCCCGGTCCCGTCGGCCTCGTCCACCAACCACACGGAAGGCACCCGCCCATGAAGCACTCCACCGTCCCCACCCGCGCAGCAGCCGTCGCCGTCGGCCTGGCCCTGCTCACGACCCTCTCCGCGTGCTCCGGAGGCGACGATCCCCGTCCGACGACGTCCCCGTCCGCATCGGCCTCGTCGTCGGCCTCGTCGTCGAAGCCCGTCTCCTGCAAGGACGGCACGGCGGTCGTGGACCAGGACGGCGCAACGGTCCGGCTCGACGGCTCGTGCACGTCGCTCGAGATCCACGCGTCGAACACGCAGGTCACCGCCGGCCGTGACCTCGAGCGCATCGCCGTGTCCGGAGACCTGAACTACGTCCGGGCCGCGAAGGTCGACACCGTGTCGTTCGACGCCGAGTCCGAGGGCAACCGCATCGTCACCCCGTCCTCACCGGAGACCGACGACCAGGGGCGGACGAACATCGTCGGTCCGGCTCCGGAAGGCCACTGACTGCGGGTCGTTCCACACGACGAAGGGCTCGGCCGTCACGGCCGAGCCCTTCGTCGTACGCTGACGCCCGCGTCACACCAGGGCGGGGAGGTCCTCGCGCAGGCAGCGGTCGATCCACGCCTGCAGGTCAGCGACTCCGTCCTCGACGGACCACGCAGGCGTCCATCCGAGGCGCTCCGCCGCCGCCGTGATCATGCAGGACGCAGCACGGACGTCCCCGTCACGGTACGCACCAGTGACCCGAGGGGCAGGGGCGCCGTGGAAGTCCGCGATCCGGGTGGCGAGGTCGCGGATCGTCGTCCCGACGCCGGAGCCGATGTCGATCGGCGTCCCCTCGACCTCGGGACCGCCGGTCACCGCGGCGGCGAGCGCACGGGCGACGTCGTCGATGTGCACGAAGTCGCGCACGATGGCGCCGTCCTCGTACACCGGGATCGACTCTCCCCGTCGGGCGAGTTGGGAGAACAGCGACACGATGCCGGTGTACGGGTTGGTGAGCGACTGACCGGGCCCGTAGACGTTCTGCAGTCTGAGGACCGAGAGTCCCACCTCGCGTGCGCCACACCAGGCTCCGAGGACGTGCTCCTGCGCGAGCTTCGTCGCGCCGTAGACGCTCGTGGGCGCCGGCACGGTCCGCCGGGCGTCGGACGGGACGGAGACGGCGCCCGGGTGGTCCCAGACGCCCGCTTCGAGCTGGTCGTGCGTCCGCTGGCCGGGCTGGACGATGCGGTCGGTGTCCCGCTCGCGCCAGTCCCCCTCGCCGTAGACCGCGCGACTGCTCGCGAGGACGATCCTGCTCGGCAGGGTGCCGTGACGACCGAGGGCGTCGAGCATGACCGTGGTGCCACAGACGTTGACGTCCGCGTGACGGGTGGCCGCGTCGAGGGACTGCGCGGTCCCGGTCTCGGCGGCGAGGTGCACCACCACGTCCGGACGGAGCTCCGGCAGGAGCGTGTCCCATGTCTCCGAGGCGGTGACGTCGGCGACGACGAATTCGGCACCGGGGTGGAGTGCGGCCGGGCGGCGGCGGTCGGCGTGCACCTGGGGGTGCAGGGAGTCGACGGCGACCCACCGTGCGGACGCCGGTGCGAGCAGCCGTGACAGCGCGCAGCCGATGAAGCCGGCGCCGCCGGTGACGAGGACGGTGGGGTGGGTGGTGGTCATGCGTTCCTCCTGGAGGCGGTCGTGGTCGGTGGGGTGACGGGGAACTCGTCGAGGAGTTCCCGCCAGGCCCGGACGTGCGCTGCGGGAGCGTGACGCGCGGCGTAGGCCTCGAATGCCCCCCGGCGCAGTCGGGCGGCGAGCGCCGGGTCGTCGAGGACGCTCCGGACGTGGTCGGTGAAGGTGGCGGTGTCTCCGGGGGGTGCGAGGAGTCCGGTGACGCCGTGCTCGACGACGTCGGCGATCCCGCCACGGTCGAAGGCGACGACCGGGAGACCGCAGGCCATGGCCTCCACGATCGTCAGCGGCTGTGCTTCGTCGAGTTCCGACGTGAACGCGAGCACCGAGGCGGAACGGAGTGCCGCCCACTTCGCGTCGTCGTACACCGCACCGACCATCCGGAACCGTCCGTCGAGGTCGCCGCGGGCGACGCGTTCCCGGACCGCTTCGGCGGTCCCATGGTCGGCGACGGGGCCGACCATCCGGTACTCGACGTCCTCCTGGGCTCCGAGTGCGCAGGCCACCTCGGCGAACACCTCAGCACCCTTGCCGGGCATCACGTTCGAGAGCCAGAGCACCGTCCGACAGCGGTCGTCGTGCCCGCGCTCGACGATGGACGGGACCTCCGTCGGGGTGTTCCGGATGACCCGGATCCGTTCCGGGCGGACGAACGGTCGGACGTCCCCGGCGAGGGACGGCCCCAGACAGACCACCGCCGCAACAGCCCCGAGCATGCTCCGCACGGCCGCGCTGCCGATGCGACTCCGCGACGCGATGGCGCAGAAACCGATCGAGTGGACGCTCAGCACGACGGGGACCCGCAGCACACGGAGCGTCCGCACGAGCACGACGTCGACGGCGAAGGACACCGGACGGGTCGTCGCGAAGAGGACGACGACGTCGGGGCGGCGGCGGAGGACCCGTCCGACCAGGCGACCGACGAGCCCGAACGCAGCGAGCACCTTGCGCACCCCGACCGCTCCGACTTCGTCGATCGTCCGGCTGAACCGCCGGTCGACGAGTCGGAGCCGACACCCGGCACGAGCCAGCAGGTCGAGCGTGCGCTTCGTCATGAGCGTCTGCCCGTGCAGCGGCGGCGGGACCTGGCTGACGACGAGGACGTCCGGCCACACCGTGGTCACCCGGGTCACGCTCGACCTCGTGAGACGAGTTGCCGGAGCACGGCCCCGACGAAGACCGCGTTGCCGATGAGGTACCGGCGCCACAACCGCCGCGGCTCCGTGCAGAGACGGAACAGCCACTCGACCCCGAGCCGGGTGGTCCAGGCCGGCGCCTCGGCCTTGGTCCCCGCCACGAAGTCGAACACGACACCGACGCCGACCGCGAGGACACCGAGTTCCCGTGCGAGCCGCCGCGTCTCGGTGTCCTGGAGCGGCGTGCCGAGGCCGACCCAGACGATGTCGGGCGCGGCAGCGCGGATGTCGTCGTCCTGGGCGCGGACCTCGTCGGGGGTCATCGGGCGGAAGTACGACCGGTGCGACCCGACGATCCGCACCCCGGGGTACCGCCGTTCGAGCTCGACCCGCATGGTCGCGAGGACGGCGTCGGTGTTCCCCAGGAGGTAGTGGCGCACGCCTCGCTCGCGTCCTCGGTCGAGCACGTCCGGGAACAGCGACGGTCCGCGGACCTGCGAGAGCCGCGGGCCCGGCAGGAGTCGTGACACCCAGGACAGTGGCTTCCCGTCCGGGTAGACGGCGGCGGACTCGACGAGGACCCGCCGGTACTCGGGGTCGCGCACGGCGAGCGAGAGGACGTACGAGTTGGCGAGGTGCACGTCGCCGGGCTGGCCGGCGAGCGCGAGGTCGACGAGCTGGTCGACCGCTCGAGCTCGGTCGGCGACGACCACCGGGACACCGGTGATCGAACGACGGGGGAGTGCGGCGAACGAGGCGAGGTCGGAGTTCGACATGTCAATACGATACGTTAGATTGCACCAATGCGCGTACTCCGCTGGCCGTTGGCGGCCCAGGTCCTGCTGAGCTCGGGGCAGCTCGTCCTCGCCGCCCTGGGCACCCTGGTGCTGACGCCGCAGCACTGGGGAGCACTCGCGATCGCCCTCTCCGTGCACTACGTCGCGGTCGGCACCGTCGCCGGGGTGACGCAACCCGTCCTCACCTGGTGCGCTGGTGACCGGGACGCCGCCGAGGGCCACCGGTCCGCCGGCGTCCGCCTGCAGGCCGTCGCCGCACTCCCTGCGGCCGTGATCGTCGCCGTCGTGGCGGTCGCACTCCACATCAGCGCGACCGCCCTGCCCCTGTCCGCAGCGCTCGTCGGGGCGGCGTCCTGGAACGCACTGCGGACCGTCGAGGTCGCCTGTGGCCGCTTCCGCCGAGCAGCAGCGGGCGATGCGCTGCACCTGGTGGTGCTGCTGGTCGGCGCCGGCGTCACGGTCCCCCTCGATCGCGACGCCCAGGACGCGCGGACGACCGTCGTCGCGTGGACCCTGGCCACGGCGACCTGGGGAGCTGCCGCGCTCCTCCTGGCGGGACGGCGCACGGCGGCCCGGCCGGTCGGTGTCCGTGCGTACCTCGACACACTCGGGCATGACGTGCCGTGGATGGCGCTCGACGGGTTCCTGGTGGGGTGCACCACCGCGACGGTGGTGACCGTGGTCGGCTGGACGAGCGGACTCGCGGCCGCTGGGGCCGTCCGGACCAGCACGACGTTGTTCGCCGGTCCGTTGCAGATGGCGCTCGTCGCCGTGTCGCCGCTGCTGGTGGCTCGGTTCCGACGGGATGCCGACCTCGCCCGATCCGGTTCCGCGCCGGACCGTCGCTCGGACTCGCTGCGCGTCCTCGCGCGCGTCAGCGGCCTCGCGGCGGCGGTCGCGACGGCGGTCGGCGCCCTGCTCGCGGTCGTGCTGCCGGCGCTCACCGCTCCCGGCGCCCCGCTCCACACCGTCCACACGACCTCCGCCGGTGCCGTGCTGCCACTCGCGGTCGGACTGTGGCTCGCGTCGACCACGACGGCGTACATGCGGTACCGCCGTCCCTGGCGCGAGCTCATGCTCGTCCGGCTGTTGACCCTCGGGACGTCACTGTCCGTCCTGGTGCTCAGCCTCGTCGCACTCGACCTACCGGTGGCTGCTGGCATCGTCGCGACGGCGGTGCCGTGGTTGACGTTCCCCCTCGCCCACGCCGTCGGACGGTGGCGGCAGGTGGCGACGACGCTGTCCTGAGGTCCCGGGCCGCCCGGTGGCAGTGGTTCAGTCGACCGCCGACCGCACGATGTCGATCAGGTCACGCCGCGCGCGCCACCCCATGAGCCGGTGCGCGAGACCGGGGTCGGCGACCATCGCGGCCGGGTCGCCGGCGCGCGGTGCGTCCACGACCGGTCGGACGGGCCTCCCCGTGACGGCGCCGACCACGTCGACGACGTCGCGGACGGATGCACCGCTGCCGGTGCCGATGTTGACGGCGGCACCGGCAGTGCGTCCACTCCGCAGCGCACCGACTGCAGCGACGTGCGCCTCGGCGAGGTCCTCGACGTGCACGTAGTCCCGCACGCAGGTACCGTCCGCCGTCGGGTGGTCACCCCCGAAGATCCGCGGGGCCGCGCCTCGGCGGACCTGTTCGACGACGATCGGGATGAGGTTCGCCGCGATGCGGTCGCGCAGTGTGACGTCGCCCGCGCCGGCGACGTTGAAGTAGCGGAGTCGCACCGCCCGCAGGCCCCATGCCCGGGTGGCGTCCTCGATCGCCCACTCACCGACGAGCTTGGTGCGACCGTAGGGGTTGATCGGCGCGCACGGCTGCTGCTCGTCGACGCCGTCGCGGTCGACCTCACCGTACACCGCGGCGGACGAGGAGAAGACGAGGTCGGGGACACCGGCCCGCCGCATCGCGTCGAGGACGTGCACCACGCCGAGCACGTTGACCCGGTAGTACCGCTCGGGCTCCGCGACGGACTCCCCCACGTCCTTGAGCGCGGCGAGGTGGACGACGGTGTCCACGGCGTACTCGGCGAACACCGCTGCCAGCGCGTCCGGCGCACCGGCATCGGCGAGGTCGAGCCGGACGAACGGGACGTCGACACGGTCCCGGAACCCCGTCGACAGGTCGTCCACCACCACGACGTCGTCGCCCGCAGCCTGGAGCGCCCGGACGACGTGCGCGCCGATGTAGCCGGCACCACCGGTCACGAGGGTGACCGTCACGCTGCCAGCTCCTGCGTGCGCCGGGCGTCCGGTCGTACGACAGCTGTCGTGTCGCCCGGCGCGGTCGTCGGGCTGGCACCGTACCGGTACATGCCGTACGAGGCCGTGTCGTCGTCGGTGGCGGTCACCATCGTGCCGACCACACCGATGACGTTCGCGCCGACGCTGCGCAGGGACCGCATCACCGACGCGACCGCAGCGCGCGACACCCTGCCGTGCGGCACCGCGAGGAGCACGGACGCGACCCGGCTGAGCACGGCGGCGTCGGCGACGAGCAGCGTGGGTGGGGCGTCGATGACGACGTAGTCGTGCTCACGCTGCAGGTCCTCGATCACAGCCGCCATCGCGGGGGAACCGAGCAGCTCCGTCGGGTTCGGGGGCACCGGTCCGGCCGGGAGGACGGCGAGGTGCTGCCGCCCCCACGGCTGGAGGACGTCGGGCAGTTCGAGACGACCGATCAACAGGTCACTGAGTCCGGCGCCGCCCTCGATCCCGAAGCGCTCCCCCACCTGCGGGCGACGGAGGTCGGCGTCGATCAGCGCGACCCGCGCACCGGTCTCCGCGAGGGCGAGCGCGAGGTTGCCGGCGCTGTAGCTCTTGCCCTCGGCAGCGCCGGCACTCGTGACGACGAACGTCGCGTGCCCGGCGGGGAACCGCACGAACTCCAGCGCGGCACGCACGCGACGGACCGCTTCCGCTGCGGGGCTGCGCGGGTCGTGCTGCAGGAGCAACGGACGGACGGACGCCTCCGGATCCCGCAGGATGCTCCCGAGGTACGGGACCTCCGTCGCCTCCTCGATCGCAGCGACGGTGCGGAGACGGGTGTCGAGCACCATCCGGAGCACGGCGACGCCGATGCCGACGGCCAGTCCGGCGAGCAGACCGGCGATGATGACCGTGACGGGCTGCGGGGCACTCGGCGCCGACGGTGGGATCGCCGGCGCGATCGTCGTGCTCGACACGAGCGGGGCGTCGCCGAGGCGGCCGGTCTCGAGCTGCGTGGTGAGGACCTCCTCGAAGGCCTTCCCGATGGCGTTCGCGACGGACGCGGCCTGCGTGGGGTCCGGGTCGGTGACGGAGATGTCGAGCAGCGCCGTGCCGTCCTTCGCGGTCGCGGTCGTGCGTTCGGCGAGCTGCTGCGCGGACTCGTCGAGGTGGAGGCGGTCGATCGCCCGCTGCAGGACGATCGGGCTCGCCGCGACGCCCGCGTAGGTCTCGGCGGCCTGGACCGCGAACGAGTTGCTCTGGCTGAGCTCGCTCGCCGCCGCACCGTCACCGGCGTGCGCAGCGATGTAGAGCCGGGTCGACGCCGAGTACTGCGGCGTCACGAGGAGCAGGTACGTGCTCGCCGCTGCGACACCGAGCAGCGCCGCCACGGTGATCACCAGCCAGTTGCGACGGAGGAGCTGCAGGTACTCGAGGAGCGTCATGGAGGCCTTCCGGGTTGTCATTCCGGATGGCAGAATATCAGTATTCCGTGCGAGTGCGGTTTCACACCGCGTTCGCGCGTGCGACTCCCCCGTACCAGTGCGCCGACGGCTTCGGCGTCCGCTCGAACGTCTCCCGGTCCCACGCGACGAGCCCGAAGGTCGGCCGGAACCCGGACGCCCACTCGTAGTTGTCGAGCAGCGACCAGTGCTGGTAGCCGAGGACCTCGATGCCGTCCTCGATACAGCGGTGGATCCCCTCGAGGGCGCCCTGCGTGTAGGCGATCCGGCGGGTGTCGTCGGAGGTGGCGATGCCGTTCTCGGTGATCATGAGCGGGACGTGACCGGAGAGCTCCCACGCCGACCGCAGGCCGTCCGCCGAGGCCCCGGGGTAGAACTCCCAGCCCGTCAGGGTCGTCTCGACGTCGTCGGCCACGGGCAGCGGCCCGCCTGGCCCGATGAACGTCCGCGTGTAGGCCTGCACGCCGAGGAAGTCGTCGCCCGCAGCGGCCTCGAGGTACCAGTCGTCGCGCGGGTACCCGTACTCGCGGAGCATCTCCTCGGAGCCGGGCTCACCGTTCGCCCGGAACGCCTGGGTCGCGACGGTCCACCCGGACTGGAGGCCCGACACCTGTGACAGCACGTCTCGCGACCGCCGGTGGCTGGCCAGCAGGGCGTCGGCGACGCCGAGGTCCGGGTTCGGCAGGCCGTAGGCGACGAGGTTCGCGGCGTCCTCGCCGCCCGCGAGCATCGCTGCGATGTTCGGCTCGTTGATCGTGCAGACGTACCGGACGCCGTCCTGCACGACGGGGAGCGCCGCCTCGGTGTAGCGGGCGAACAGGTCGGCCGCGTCGGGGGCACGCCAGAAGCCGTCGCGTTCGAACCAGCGCGGCACGGTGAAGTGCATGAGGGTGACGATCGGCTCGATGCCGAACTCGTGGCAGGCCTCGACCATGCGGCGGTAGTGGTCGACCTCGGCGCGGCTGACGAACCCGCGCTCGGGCTCGATGCGTGCCCACTCGATGCTGAACCGGTAGGAGTTCAGGCCGAGGTCGGCCGCGATGCTGATGTCCTCGCGGTACCGGTGGTAGCTGTCCGCGGCGTCGCCGGAGGGTTCGACGATGGTGGTGTCGGGCTCGTGCTCGTGCACCCACCAGTTGGAGCCTATGTTGTTGCCCTCGATCTGGTGGGCGGCGGTGGCGGCACCCCAGAGGAAGCCGTCAGGGAACTGCAGCGTGGTGATGATGGGTCCTTTCAGTGCTGCGACGAGAAGTCGTCGAACAGGGCGAGCGTCGCCGCGGGGTTCTCGACGTGGGGGCCGTGGTAACTGGCGGGGATGACCTCGTAGCGAGCGCCGGTGTCCTCGGCCATCTGCCGCTGCCACGGGATCGGCCATGCGCCGTCCCACTCGCCGTGCGCCACGAGGACGGGGAGCCCGGTCGCGCGGAGTTCGGGGGACGAGTCCGTGTGGTCCTCGAGGATGTGTCCGCCAGCGACGACGCTCAGGGGGCTCGTGGCGTCGAAGCGGTCGCGCACCATGCGGACGTCGTCGGGGAGGTCCTCGTCGGGTCGGTACGCCCAGAGCGGGTTCGTGGCGTCGAACAGCGTGCGGTTGTTCCCGCCGGTGTCGTGCAGGATCGTCAGCTCGGTGACCTTGCGGTAGGGCCAGCCGTACGGGCCGGAGCAGAACTGCACGACGCTGCGGAACGACCCCGGCGAGGCGATGGCGGCCGCCCGGGCGATCACGCCG
Organism: Curtobacterium sp. MCBD17_023; assembly: GCF_003224415.1. Lineage (NCBI taxonomy): Bacteria > Bacillati > Actinomycetota > Actinomycetes > Micrococcales > Microbacteriaceae > Curtobacterium > Curtobacterium sp. MCBD17_023. Next base: position 85,138 of record NZ_QKLJ01000006.1, on the reverse strand, counting down.
CCGAGCGAGTGACCGATCAGGTGCACCGGGGCGCCGTCGTCGAGCAGCGCCGCGACCCGGACGACGTCGGCCGCTTCCTCGTCGAGCGAGTAGTCGGACGGCGAGGTCGGTGCTGCCGAGTCGGCCTGGCCGCGGCGGCTGATCGCGACCGCGGTCCAGCCGGCCTCGCGCAGCAGGGGCATGAAGGTGCGCCAGTCCTCCTTCGACCCGGTGTACCCGGGGACGATCAGGACCGTGCCCTTCGACTCCCCCGCAGGGACGACGCGGTAGGCGGTGAGCCGACCGACGGGCAGGTCGATGCCGACGGCGTCGACGCCCTCCGGAGTCGGGAGGTGCCCGAAGGGCGGAACGGGCGGGAAGTCGAGCAAGGTCGTCATCCGAGCAGTGTCCGCCGCGGGTTCGGGACCGCGTCCAGCAGCGCGACCGTGTAGTCGTCCTGCGGGTGCTGCAGTACCTCGGCCGTCCTGCCGCGCTCGACCACGGCGCCGTCGTGCAGCACCATGATGTCGTCGGTGATGAGGCGGGCGCTCAGCAGGTCGTGCGTGATGTAGAGGAGCGAGACGCCCCACTGCTCCCGCAGGTCCTCGAGCAGCGCGAGGACGCCGGCCCGCAGCGTCACGTCGAGCATCGAGACGGGCTCGTCGGCGATGATCACCTGCGGGTCGCTGGCCAGCGCCCGGGCGATGACCACACGCTGCCGCTGCCCGCCGGAGAGCTGGTGCGGGAGCTTCTGCGCGAACTGCTCGACGGGCGTCAGGCCCACGGTCTCGAGGATCTCGAGCATCCGACGCCGGGCATCGCGCCCGCGGAGTCCGGTGTAGTTCGCGATCGGTCGGGACAGGATGTACTCCACCGTGTGCAGCGGGTTGAGCGCCGCGTACGGGTCCTGGAACACCATCTGCACCTCGGAGCGCAGGTCCTTCAGACCGCGCCTCCCGAGCTTCGCCACGTCCGTGTCGCCGAAGCGCACCGTGCCCGAGGTCGGCTGCTCGACGCCGGTGAGCATCTTCGCGATGGTCGACTTGCCCGAGCCGGACTGGCCGACCAGGGCGAGCGACTGCCCGGGCTCGAGGGTGAACGACACGTCGCGGACGGCCTGCACGGGCTGCTCGCCGCGGCGGGGTGCCGGGTACGTCTTGACGAGGTGGTCGACGACGATCGGGTTCTTCGCGGCCGAGCGCTCACGGGAGCCGACGGTGGCGAAGGACGAGGTGGTCTCCTGACGGGACGCCGAGCGCTGCGACCGGTCCGGGAACCCCGGCAACGACACGACCTCAGCCCGCGGGTCCGCGTAGTGCGACAGCAGCATCGTCGTGTAGTCGTCCTGCGGGTCACGGAGGACCTCGAGCGAGCGGCCGTCCTCGACGATCCGCCCCTCGTGCATGACGAGCACGCGCTCGGTCGCCTCGAGCACGATGCCGAGGTCGTGGCTGATGAGGATCGCGGTGAACCCCTCGGAACGCTGCAGCTCGATGATCGTGTCCATCACGGCGTGCTGCACGAGCACGTCGAGGGCCGTGGTCGGCTCGTCGAACACCATGAGCTGCGGTTCGAGCGACAGGGCGAGGGCGATCGACACGCGCTGCCGCATGCCGCCGGAGAGCTCCCCCGGGTACCGCGCGAGCATGGTCTCGGGCAGCTTCACCTTGCCGATGAGCTCGCGCATCCGGGCGTCCCACCGCTCTCGGGGCACGTGACCGTGTGCCCTGAAGACGTCGATGAAGTGGTTGCGGATCGTCCGCACTGGGTTGAGCGCGTTCATGCCGGACTGCAGCACCATGGCGAAACCGCCCTGGCGCTGGCGCCGGAGCTCCTCGTCGCCGAGGTCGCGGATGTCGCTCCCGCCGAAGACGATGTTGCCGCCGTTGGTGCGCGCCGGCGGCTTCTGCAGCCGGGTGAGCGCGTAGCCGAGCGTCGACTTGCCCGAGCCGGACTCGCCGACCAGGCCGACGAACTCGCCCTTCCGCAGCTGGAAGGAGACGTGGTCGACGGCCTGGACGGCCGTCTGGCCGGCCGACTCGTAGACGACGGACAGGTCGCGGACGTCGAGCAGGACGTCGGTCCGGCCCTGGTCCTGCGACGTTCCGGACGGGAGGCGCGTGGCGGTGCCGCCACGAGCCTCCAGGCCGTCGCTGGTTGCGCCGCTCATGCGGTGACCTCCTTGCGCTTGCGGCGCGCGCCCTCGCGCAGTCGCGGGTTGGACACGGCGTCGACGCCGAAGTTGATCAGGGTGAGGCTCATCGCCAGGAGGGCGATGCAGAGACCCGGGGCGAACAGCAGGATCCACTGGCCGGTGAGCAGCGCGTTCGAGTTCTGCGCCCAGTAGAGGATCGTGCCCCAGCTGACGATCGACGAGTCACCGAGTCCGAGGAACTCGAGGCCCGCCTCGGCGAGGATCGCGCTCGTCGCCGCGCCGAAGAAGCTGCCGACGATCAGGGACGTCATGTTCGGCAGGATCTCGCGGAAGACGATGCGCGTCGCGCCGTCGCCGGAGAACTGCGCGGCAGTGACGAAGTCGCGGCTCCGCAGGGACTGCGTCTGGCTGCGGAGGACGCGCGCGCCCCACGCCCAGCCGGTGACGACGATCACGGCGATGATCACCGCGATGCCGCCGTTCTGCAGGTACGCCGCGATGACGATCATGAGCGGCAGGCCCGGGATGACGAGGAACAGGTTCACGATGAACCCGATGACCTCGGCGACCCAGCCGCGGATGTAGCCCCAGCTCAGACCGATCGCGACGGCGACGAGCGTGGAGAGGAAGCCCGCGACCGCGCCGACGAGCACGGAGACCCGGGCGCCGTAGATCAGTTGGGAGAGGACGTCCTCGCCGGCGGCGGTGGTGCCCATCCAGTGCGCCCAGCTGGCGTCGGCGTTCCGCGCGAAGCCGTTCTGGCTGCCGCCGTAGGGGGCGAGGAGCGGGGCGGACAGGGCGATGAGGACGAAGGCGCCGAGGATGCAGATGCCGACGCGGGCCTTGGTGTTGCTCCAGACGACGCCGAACTGGCGGGCGGCTGCCTTGAGCTTGGAGGGGGCGGTTTCCTGTTCTCCTCGGGTCCGTACTGCCACCGTTGTGTCCGGTGCTTTCGTCGTGGTCATCGGCGCGTCCTCGGGTCCAGGACGCCGTACAGGACGTCCACGATGAAGTTGGCGATGAGCACCGACACGGTGATCATCAGGAAGAGGGCCTGCATGAGCGGGTAGTCCTGCCCGATCACGGCGTTGAACAGCAGGTAGCCGATGCCCGGGTAGCCGAACACCTGCTCGACCAGCACCGAGCCGCCGACCACGCCACCGAGCGCCAGGCCGAAACCGGTCAGGTTCGGCAGGATCGCGTTGCGCGCGGCGTACCGGACGGCGACCGTGCGACCGCGGAGGCCGTTGGCCTCGGCGAAGGTGACGTAGTCGTCGCCGAGGGTGTTGATCATCGCGTTGCGCATGCCGATGATCCAGCCGCCCAGGCTCGTCACGAGGATCGTCACCGCCGGCAGGATCGCGTGCCGCAGGACGTCGCCGATGTAGGTGCCGTTCCAGCCCGGGACGCTCGTCGCGGACGACGCACCCGTGGTCGGGAACCAGTGCAGGACGTAGCCGAGGAAGAACAGCAGCAGGAGCGCCGTCCAGAAGTACGGGAACGTCGACATGAAGGAGCCCGACAGGGTCGGGAGCGAGTCGAGCCAGGTGCCGCGCTTCCACGCCGCCGCGACGCCGATCAGCGTGCCGATGACGAACGCCAGGATCGTCACCGTTCCGACGAGCACGAGCGTGTACGGCAGCGCGCGGCCGACCAGGTCGCCGACGGGCTGCGGGTAGAACGTGTAGCTCGTGCCGAAGTCGAGCGTGACGACCTGGTGCAGGTAGCTGACGTACTGGTCCCAGAGGTTGCCGCTGGGGACGCCGAGCTGGGCCTCGATGGCCTTCTTCGTGGCGTCGGTGACCGGGCCGTTCTGGCTGAGCTTGGCGAGCGCCGCGTCGGACGGGCTGCCCGGCATGAGGCGCGGGAGCACGAAGTTCAGCGTGACCGCGGCCCAGAGGGTCAGGACGAAGAGGACGAGTTTCTGAAGGACGTACTTCACTTGGCCTGCTCCTCCAGGATCTTCTTGCCCGCTTCGCTGTCACGGAGCCGGAGCTTCGTGAAGATCAACAGCGGTGCGGAGTCGTAGTTCTGCGGTGCCATGTACGGGTCCTCGGCACTCGGCCAGCCGACGAACTTGCCGGTGTTGAACAGGCCCCAGAGTCCGCCGTAGTACATGCCGATCACGGGCAGGTCGTCGTACACGATGGCCTGCAGCTTGTTGAGGATCTGCTGCTGCTCGCCCCGGTCGGTCGTGCCGCGGTACTCGTCGAGGAGCTTCTGGGTGTCCGCGTTCCGGTACCGCTCGAAGTTGTTCACCGTCGATTTGCCGACCGGCTGGTAGAAGTCGCTCGACAGCAGTGAGTTGTAGGCCTGGAAGACATCGCCGTTCCCCATGCCGCCCATCGCCATGTCGAACGTGCCGTTGTTGATGTTCTGCTGGTACCCGGCGGGTTGCGGTGCCTGGATCTGCACCTTGATGCCGATCTTCCCGAGGTCGCGCTGTACCTGCTGGGCGGCACGGAGCCAGTCCGAGTAGCCGTTCGCGGTCATCAGGGTGATCTCGAGCTGCTTGCCGTCCTTGACGAGCTTGCCGCCCTGCTGCTCGTAGCCGGACTTCGCGAACTCGGCCAGGGCGCGGTCGGTGTCCTGCGTGATCATCCCCTCGTCGGGGATCGAGGGGTCGAGGTACTGCTCCTGGTTCGGCAGGATCAAGCCGGTCTGGCCCGCCGCGCTGAGGTTGCCCTCGGAGGCGGTCTCGGCGATGCCGTCGCGGTCGAGCGCGTACGAGATGCCCTTGCGCACGTTGACGTCGTTGTACGGCGCCTTCGTCAGGTTCGGGATGAGGCCGATCACGCCGCCGGCCGGGAACCACCACTTGTTGTCCGGCGATGCAGCGCCCCACGTGCCCTCGACGTCCGAGATGAACGAGTACGCCCAGTCGTAGCCGCGCGTGACGGTGTCGAGCTGCGTGTTCGTCGCGGGGAGCACGAGGTGCTCGATCGCGATCTCGTCGGCCTGCCAGTACGTCGGGTTCTTGTCCATCGAGTACTGCTGGTCGGAGTAGTTGCCGAGCACGAACGGGCCGGTGCCGACGGGGTCCGGGTCACGCCAGGTGACGGGGTCCTTCACCTTCCCGTAGTGGTGCTCGGGCAGGATGTACGTCGCGCCGATGATGTTGAGGCTCGGGACGTCCTCGCCCTTGAGGTGGAAGACCAGGTGGTCGCCGTCCCGCTCGATGCGGTCGATGTGCTGCCAGGCACCCTTGACGTCCATCGCGGGGAACTCCTTGAGCAGGTCGAACGTGAAGAGGACGTCCTCAGGGGTGAACTCCGTGCCGTCGGACCACTCGACGCCCTTCCGGATCGTCATGTCGATCGTCCGCGCGTCGGGCAGCTCCCACGAGCTCGCGAGCCACGGGGTGCCCGTGCCGTCGAGGGGGTTGATCTCGATGAGCGGTTCGTACATCCACTTGCTCGCGGTGCGGGCGTTCGGGATGTAGGGGTTGAAGTTGCGGTCGAACAGCGGGTTGCCGCGGTCCGCGTTGATGAGCATCGTGTCCTTGCCGATGCTCGGGTCCGGCTGGGAACGGACCTGGATGCTGCAGCCGGTGGCCACGAGGGCCACGACCGCGAGTCCGGCGATGGCGGCGGCGAGGCGGCCGGCACGGGACCGGCCGGCACGGGACTGGCCGGACCGGTGAGATGCGCCCGGGAAGCCGTCCAGCCGGGGCCGAGGGCCCTGGGCGGCGGGCTCGCGCGTGCGCTGCGGGGGAAGCGTCATTGCTCGGTCGACCTCCGTGTCGAGTGGGTACCCGCCCAATGTATGCGCTTACATCACGCGGTGCAAGTGTGGACGTTGTTGCGCAGGGTGTCACGCTCCGGACCGGGGCCGACGGTCAGAGCGACGGCGGGCAGCTCTCGCGCAGGAGCACCTCGACCGGCAGCCGGACGGACCGTGGCGGACCCTCACGGGAGTCCAGCCGGTCGACGATCGCCCGGACCGCGGCCCGGCCGAGTTCACCCATCGGCTGGTGCACGGTCGTCAGGCGTGGGGACGAGAAGCGTCCGGCGTCGATCCCGTCGAAGCCCGTCACGACCACGTCGTCAGGCACCCGGAGACCGCGTGCGAGCACGGCGTCGAGCACCCCGAGCGCCGACTGGTCGTTCGAGCACACGATCGCCCGCGGCACCTGCTCGTCGAGCAGGGCCCGGGCGAGTTCGCGGGCCCGGGCGCGTCCGAAGTCCCCGTGCACGGTGCGCACCGCGTGCTGGTCGAGTCCGTGGTCCTCGAGCGCGCGGCGGAACCCGGCCGTCCGCTCCTGGTCGTCCGGCGAGTCGACCGGCCCGGCCACGTACGCGATCGACCGGATGCCGAGACGCCCGATGACGTGGGCGCCGAGGGTCCGCATGCCGGCCGCGTTGTCGACGCTGATCGAGTCGAAGCCCCGCGAGCGCCGGTCGTCCGCCAACACGACGACGGGGATCCGCCGCGCCACGTGCTCGAGCAACTCGTCCGGGACCGTCTGCGCGAGGACCGCCAGTCCGTCCACCCGACCGGCGACGTCGTTGACGACGACGTCGCGGGACGGCCCCCGACCGGCCGCGACCATGAGTGCCAGACCGCGCTGCCAGGCCTCGGTCTCGGCGCCGCGGAGCACCTCGTCGAAGTACAGGTTCGACGGCGTCGGCTGGATCACGTGCCGCCGGTCGTCGACCACGCGCACGCCGCCGTCGGTGACCACGTCCGGCCGCTCGTCCGGGACGACGTCGAACCCGGGCAGCAGGAGGCCCACCACCCCGGTCCGGCGACCGGCCAGCGCGCGGGCGTTCCCCGACGGCACGTACCCGAGCGTCCGGATCGCCGCCTGCACCCGGTCGCGCGTGCCCTCGCGGACCGCGTCGGGGGTGCGGAGGACCCGTGACACCGTCGCGATCGACACCCCGGCCGCGGAGGCGACGTCGTAGACCGTGGGAGGTGCGCTGCGCTGCGGGCCCACGCCGGTCCTCCCTCGCGATCGGAGCCGTGGGCGAGCCGCCCGACGACGCCGACCATCCTAGGCAGCCCGTGTTCCTCCGGACGCGCCCGGAGGGTCTTGCGGACGGATGCGGGCAGGACGACACTGGCCCGACCATCCGGAGAAGGGACGAGCAGATGTCACAGTCGACACCGTCCGGGCGCAGGGACGCGCACCGGCTCTCCAGCGACGAGGCCGAGGTGCGGGAGGCCCTCCTCGACCACGACGCCGATCCGCACCTGACGTGGGTGACCGCGCAGCTCGACGGGACGGAGGAGCACCCGCTCGTCGAGTGACCGCGGCCGCCGGTGCGGGCCGCGTCAGGCCCGGCCGGCTCCCGCGTCGACGCCCGCCCGCTCCGGCGCACCGACGATCGCCATGCCGGCACCACGGAGGCGTCGTCCCTCCTGGGCGATGAACCCGAGCAGGCGGTCGTTCGTGCCGGCCACGTGCGCCGCCACGAGCTCCGCCGCACGGTCCGCGTCGCCGCTCTGCACCGCGTCGAGGATGTCGCTGTGCTCCTGCCACGCGGCGTCGCGCGCCTCCGGCGTCCGGACCTCGATCCACCGGGTTCGCTCGAGCCGGGTCAGGGCGTCCGCGACGGCGTCGGTGATGAACCGGTTGCCGCCGAGGGCCGCGAGGTCGAGGTGGAACGTCGAGCCCATCCGGATGCCGGCCTGCTGGTCCGGCGTCGGGCGGAGGGCGTCGAGGTGCGCTCGGACGGCGTCGAGGGCGTCCGGCTGGGCGCGGGCGACGGCGAGCCGGGCCGCGGCGGGCTCGAGCACCCCGCGGAGTTCGGCGAGCGAGGCGATCTCGCCGAGGTCGATCGGCGTGACCGTCCACGAGCGGCCCTCGTGCAGGATGAGCCCCTCACGCTCGAGCCGCGACAGCGCCGCCCGGACCGGGGTGCGCGAGGCGTGGAAGCGCGCTTCGAGGCCGCGCTCCGAGATCCGCTCCCCTGGTGCGATGTCGAGCGTCAGGATCGCGGCGCGGAGGTTGTCGTAGAGCTGGGCCGTCTGCGACACGGGTGCGGCGTCGGTCGGTTCGGTCACGGGCACCCAGCGTAGTGGCGTCGTCCCCGTTGGTATACCGTTCCGGTACACCAGCCGAGACGGAGGCCACGTGACCCACACCCCCGCCCGAGCGTGGACGATGCTCGGGCTCGGGGTCGCCGCGCAGGCCGCCGGCACGCTCGTCGTGACCGCGCCAGCACTCCTCATCCCGCACCTGCACGCCCAGGGGCTGTCCCTCACGCAAGCCGGTCTGCTGGCCGCCGCCCCCACCGCGGGCATGGTCCTCACGCTCATCGCCTGGGGCGCGGTCACCGACCGCATCGGCGAGCGCATCGTCATCGCGGGCGGCCTCGTCCTCACCACCCTCGCGGTCGCCGGGGCCTGGATCGCCGACCACGACGCGATGCTGCTCGGGGTGGCGTTCCTCCTGGCCGGCATGACGAGTGCGTCGACGAACGCGGCGAGCGGGCGGGTGGTCGTCGGCTGGTTCCCGAAGGAACGGCGCGGTCTCGCGATGGGGATCCGGCAGATGTCGCAGCCGCTCGGTGTGACGCTGGCGGCCGTCACGGTGCCGACGCTCGCCGAGACGTCCGGCATCCGGGCGGCCCTCGTCCTGCCGGTGGTGCTGTGCGCGGTCCTCGCGGTGGCCTGCGCGCTCGGGATCGTCGATCCACCTCGCCCGCCTGTGGCAGCCGCCGGCCCTGCCGCCGAGAACCCCTACCGGTCGACGGGGTTCCTCTGGCGCATCCACGCGGTGTCGGTCCTGCTCGTCGTGCCGCAGTTCACGCTGTCCACGTACGGCCTGGTGTGGCTCGTGACGCTCGGGTGGTCGACGGCTGCTGCGGGCCTCCTGGTCGGCGCGTCCCAGTTCGTCGGGGCGGTCGGTCGGATCCTGGTCGGGGTGTGGAGCGACCGCGTCGGCTCCCGCGTCGCCCCGTTGCGCGTCGTGGCCGTCTCGGCGGCGGCGGTGATGGCGGTCCTCGCGCTCGTCGACGTGGCGCACCTGCCGGCCGCCGCGGTCGTCCTCGTCGTGGCGACGAGCGTCACGGTGGCCGACAACGGGCTCGCGTACACGTCGGTCGCGGAGGCCGCCGGTCCCCGGTGGTCTGGCCGGGCCCTCGGCGCGCAGAACACCGGGCAGTTCATCGCGGCGAGCGCCGTCGGCCCGGGCATCGGCGCCCTGGTCGGACTGGTCGGGTTCGCGGGGTCGTTCCTGCTGGTCGCGGTACTGCCGGTGCTGGCCCTGCCCCTCGTCCCGCGGGCGGACCGGTCGCACGACTGACCTCCGCGCCGGTCGCGTGCCGGGGTGGCGGACGGACGGGAGGCTCGTGGCGGCGCCGCCACGAGCCTCCCGTCCGTCGTCGGCCGGTCAGGCCCCGGGGACCTCCGGTCCGGTGCGCCAGCGCAGCAGCGCGGCGGTCGGGCCGCCGCCGGGCAGCGCCGCGGCGTTGGCGTACACCACCTCGGCGTCGGTGAGCAGTGCGGCGCGGACGAGCCCGACCGCCGCCGGGACGGGTCCGAGCACCGCTGCACCGAGCGCCTGCTCCGGGGCGGTCGCGATCCAGGGCGCGGCGTCGAGGGCCAGGACCGTGCGGTCGGCGAACCCGGCGGGGTCGAGGACGACGACCGACGGCTGCGCCTGCTGCAGCGCCTCGACGACCGGCCCGAGCCCCGCGGCGACCTCGCCGTCACCGCGTCCCTCGTGTGTACGGAGGAGGTCCTCGACGTCGTGCCGCCGCTGGGCGACGACGCGGGCGAGCGCGATGTCGACGTGCTCGCGGACACCGTCCTCCGACGCGTCGGACGCCCGCGGGTCGATCGGCACCTCGGAGAGCAGGGGTGCGGTCGCCTTCGTCTTCGACAGCTCGGCGACGAGGAGCTGCCGCGCCCGGATGTCCCCGGCGACGACGATCAGCCGTGGTGCCAGCCGGTCGACGGCGTCCTGCACGGCGGCGGCCACCTCGGACTCGTTCTGTCGCCAGAGTTCCTCGGTGTGGTGCTGCCAGCGCAGGTGCGACCAGCCGCCGCCCTGGAACTTGTGGAGCGTGTCGGTACGGCCCTCGACCTCCTGCTCCTCGCGCTGGTCGGGGTGGTCGACGTGCCCGAGCCGGTAGGCGCGGTAGCCACCGCCACCACGGCCGACCTCGACGACGAGGAACGGGACGTCGAGCGGGCGGTGCGCCAGGAGCGGCACGAGGTCGGGCACGGCGCCGTGGCCGACGGACTCGGGTCCGTGCATGTGCCCGGGCAGCAGGTCACTGAGCACGAGCTCGCCGTCGTGCACCAGGACGTAGCGGCTGACCGGCGCGGGGACCCCGGGCGTCTCCTCGAGCTCGGCCATCACGGTGTCGATGACGTCCGCGTCGGCACCCGCGGCGCGGAGGGCGTCCTCGGCCTTCCGGCGCTGCAGGGCGGCGAGGTGCTGCGGGTCCTCGCGGTCCCCGGAGGCGTCGACGTACGCCCAGGTCCACGTGCCGCCGGTGGCGAGCCGGGTGCCGAGCGAGCGTCCTTCGTCGGTGGCCTCGTTCGCGGTGACGGGCATGCTCAGGCCTCCTCGTCCGTGGTCGGCAGGTCGTCGGTGTCGCTCGCACCGTCGGCCGCCGAGGCGTTCGACGACGTGACGTCGGCCGACGCGTCCGGGTCGGCCGCCGAGGACGTCGACCAGACCGTCGCGTCGGCACCGTCACCGCTGCCGTCCGACTGTTCGGCGGCGACTCCGTCCGGGTCGTCGGCGGTGTCGACGTCCGTCGAGTCGTCGACGAGCGCGCCCTCGAGGTCGCCGTCGTAGCCCGAGGCCTGGACGGTCTCGGCGTCGTCGGTGTCGTCCGATACCGGCTCGGACTGGCGGAACTCCTCGACGTGGGCGTTGCTGCCGTGTCCCTGGACGATGCTCTGCGCCTCGTGCGCCAGCTGATCGTCGAGCTCCGGGTTGTGGGTGGTGTTCCCGCGTTCGCTCATCGTTGCTCCTCTCGTGGGGGTCCCACGCTCCGCGACGGCACCTGACCCCGATCCCAGGTGGACGTCGGGTCCTGTGGTTGGCTTGACGCTGCACCCGATCGACGACGCGCCGGGACGACGGCACGGTCGCCGTCCCGGCCCCGCTGATCGCCACACCCGTCCCGAGCGCCCCGAGCGCGGGGCACCACGGAAGGACTGGTCGACGTTGACCGACGCCGCACTCGACGACCTGCACGCGACGACGCCGGGCTCGGCGACACGACTGGCGCCGCGCGCCTGGCTGCACACGGACGCTCCGTCCCTGTCGCTCGCCGGGGAGTGGGACTTCCGCTGGTCGCCCGTCGCCGACGCCCCCGCCTTCGAGGACCCGGACGGCTGGGGCACGCTCCCGGTGCCCTCGCACTGGGTCCTGCACGGCCACGGGGCGCCGAGCTACACGAACGTCCAGTACCCCTTCCCGATCGACGCCCCGCACCCGCCGGACGAGAACCCGACCGGTGACCACCGCCGGACCTTCACCGTGCCGGGCTCCTTCGACGGTGCCGCGCGGGTGCTGCTCCGCTTCGACGGTGTCGAGTCGCACTTCCGGGTGTGGCTGAACGGGCAGGAGGTCGGGTGGTCGACCGGGTCCCGGCTCGCGACCGAGTTCGACGTCACCGAGCTGCTCGTGCCCGGGGACAACGAACTCCGGGTGCGCGTGCACCAGTGGTCGGCGGCCTCGTACCTGGAGGACCAGGACCAGTGGTGGCTTCCCGGGATCTTCCGGGACGTCACCCTGCTCGCCCGTCCGGTCGCACCGATCGACGACGTGTTCGTGCGCGCCGCCTGGTCCGCCGTCCCCGGCGACGCGGCGAGCGCCGGGACCGCAGCGTCCGGCCGTCCCGCGACGGGCACCGGCACGATCACGGTGCCGAGCATCGAGGCCACGTTCCCGGTGCGCTTCCGGGTGCCCGAGCTCGGCGTGGACGTCACCTGGGCCTCCGCCGAGGACGTCGCACCGGTGACCGTCGAGGGCGTCGAGCCGTGGAGCGCCGAGGTCCCCCGCCTGTACGACGCCACGATGTCGGCCGCGGGTGAGACGGTCGCGCTCCGGCTCGGCTTCCGCACCGTGCAGATCGTCGGCGACCGCTTCCTCGTCAACGGCGAGCGGGTCGTCTTCCACGGCGTGAACCGGCACGAGACGCACCCCGAGCGCGGGCGGGTGTTCGACGAGGCGCACGCCCGCGCGGACATGGCGCTCATGAAGCGGAGCAACGTCAACGCGATCCGGACGTCGCACTACCCGCCGCACCCGCGCGTGCTCGACCTCGCCGACGAGCTCGGGTTCTGGGTGGTCCTGGAGTGCGACCTCGAGACGCACGGGTTCGAGGCCCTCGGCTGGCAGGGCAACCCGTCGGACGACCCCGCGTGGGAGGACGCCTACCTCGACCGCATCGCGCGGACCGTCGAGCGGGACAAGAACCACGCGTCGATCGTGATGTGGTCGCTCGGCAACGAGTCCGGCACGGGGCGCAACCTGGCCGCGATGGCGCAGTGGGTGCACGCCCGCGACACCGAACGCCCCGTGCACTACGAGGGCGACTACACGGGCGAGTACACCGACGTCTACTCGCGGATGTACCCGACGCTGCAGGAGACCGAGTCGATCGGCGGCGGTGCGGCCACGCCCCTGCTCGGGTGCGGTCCCGCCGAGGCCGCCCGGCAGCGCTCGAAGCCGTTCCTGCACTGCGAGTACGTGCACGCGATGGGCAACGGCCCCGGCCAGATCGCCGAGTACGAGGCCCTGGTCGACCGGTACCCGCGTCTGCACGGCGGCTTCGTGTGGGAGTGGCGTGACCACGGCCTCCTCGCGCACACCGCCGACGGCACCCCCTACCACGCCTACGGCGGCGACCACCACGAGGTCGTGCACGACGGCAACTTCGTGATGGACGGCCTCGTGCTGCCGGACGACACCCCGACGCCGGGCCTCGCCGAGTTCGCGGCCGTGGTCGCGCCGGTGCGCCTCTCCGTCTCCCCGTTCGGCGGTGGGACGGCCGCGGGCGGCGGCACCGTGCTCATCGAGAACCGGTACCACTCCGCCTCCACCGCGGGCCTGCGGTTCGTCTGGACGCTGTCGCGGAACGGCGTCGTCGAGGCGTCCGGGAGGCTCGCCCCCGGTGTCGTCGCCGCGCGGGGGTCCGCCACGGTGCCGGTCCCGGCGGAGGTGCTCGCCGCGGCGGCGCTCGCCCCCGGCGACGAGCTGTGGTTCGAGGTCGTGGCGGAGCTCGCCGGACCGACGGCGTGGGCGGACACCGGCCACGTCGTGGCACGCACCCAGACGCTCGTGGCGAGCGCGCCCGCCCGGGTGGTCGACGCCTCTCCCCACGCCGCTCCGCAGCGCGCCGGGACCGGCTCGCGTGGGCCCAGGTCGGGCTGGGACGGCGACCGTCTCGGGGAGGCGACCTTCAACGCCCGTGGCGACCTCGCCTCCCTCAAGGGGCACGCGGTCGCCGGCCCGCGCTTCGAACTGTGGCGCGCGCCGACGGACAACGACCGTGGCGCGTCCCAGGGCGGCTACGAGACGGCGGACCCGGTGCTCACCGGCGGGGTCGGCGATCCGGATGCGCCCTCCTCGGCGTCCCGGTGGGAGGCCCGTGGGCTCGACCGCCTGACGCACCGGCTCGTCGCGGTCGAGCGGACCGACGACGGCCTCGTGCAGCGCGTCCGCGTCGCGGCGGCGAACAGCGGGGCCGGCGTCGAGGTCACACACCGCTGGACGCTGACCGACGCCGGGCTGCTCCTGCGGACCGACACGGTGCCGTTCGGCGGGTGGGACGTGACCTGGCCGCGGGTCGGGATCCGCATCGACCTGCCCGCCGCGCTGCTGGACGGGACGGTCTCGTGGTTCGGTACCGGCCCGGACGAGTCGTACGCGGACTCGTCGCACGCCGCGCGCGTCGGACGCTTCGAGGCGCCCGTGTCCGCGATGACGACGCGCTACTCGATGCCGCAGGAGACCGGGCACCGTCCGGAGCTGCGGACGCTGACGGTCGGTCCGTTCACGGTGTCGACCGTGCCGGACCCGGCGACGGGGCACCGCGCCGGGTTCACCCTGACACCGTGGACCGCGCAGCAGGTCGGGCGTGCCGGGCACCCGCACGAGTTGCCGACGCCGGATGCGCTGTACCTGTACCTCGACGACGCGCAGCACGGCCTCGGGAGCCGGGCGTGCGGCCTCGACGTCCTGCCGGAGCACCAGCTCTGGCCGAGCGCCCGCAGCTGGAGCGTGCTGCTGGCGTAGGGCCGCGGCGGCAGCTGCACGGCGGCGGCTGCACCGGCCCAACAGGAACCCGTCCGAACCAGGGGATCCCCCGGTTCGGACGGGTTCCTGTTGGGCGCAGCCGCAGCGCGCCGCCCGCGCGGCGCGCTCAGCCGCGCGCGATTGTGTCGGCGGCCGCGGGGTCCGCGCCGTCGAGGAACTGCGTCAGGCGCTCGGGCTCGCCGGGTTCGTCGATCGCCTCGGCCGCGCGGCGCAGGGCGAACAGGGACCGCAGGACGCCCCGGTTCGGCTCGTGCGACCACGGCACCGGCCCGGCACCGCGCCACCCGGCCTTCCGGAGCGCGTCCAGCCCGCGGTGGTAGCCGACCCGGGCGTACGCGTAGGACTCGAGCGTGGCGCCGCGCTCCCACGCCTCGTCGGCGAGCAGCGCCCACGCCAGGCTCGACGACGGGTGCGACACCACCACCGAGGAGACGGGCACGTTCGACCGGAGGAGCGCGTCCACCTCGGGTTCGGCGGGCAGCAGGGTCTCGGGGTTCGTCGAGGGGGTCGGGAGCAGGTTGTCCGGCATGACCGCCACGCTACTTGAGCCGTCGCCTACTTCAGCGGGTCGTTGCCCCAGTTCATGAGCGAGTAGCGCCACTTGGTGTCGGTGACGTCGCCCGAGGGCCGCTGCTCCGAGTGCCGGGCGACGTACCCGACGACCTTGCGCATGTGTGCGTAGTCCTCGTCGGTGAGGTCACCCTGCTTCTTCTGCAGGATCGCCGCGATGTGCCGGCCGGACTCGTGCCCGGTGGACTCGGTCGCGCCGTCCTTCTTCTGCCCGACGGACTTCGACTCGTCGGTGTCCAGCCACTTCTCGAGCTGGGACGCGGTCATGTTCACCGCGTCGTGGAAGTCGTCCCGCGTCTGCTTCTCGTCGTCAGCCATGCCGGACATCTTGCGCGCGCCGACTGCACGGCCGTACGGTGAGTCGTACCCCGTCATCGCTCCGGGGTCGCGGTGCGGGACGACCGGCCGACGGCACGGGTGACGGCCACGGGGATCCCCGACGGAAACGGTGCGGCATTGCGCGAGATCACCGGCACTGCGCCGCAGCAGCAGCTGTCCCTGCGCTGACACCGTGACCTCGCCCGCCCACCGGTGGGACCGCCGCCCGAGCGGCTGACGGTGTCGTGCGCCCGCACGATCTCCGGAGGCATCCGCATGCCCATCAATCCGTCCGTCGTCCTGCACGACGTCTCCTTCGCGTGGCCCGACGGCACCGTCGCGCTCGACCGCATCACCGCCGCGTTCGGTCGCGGCCGCACCGGTCTGGTCGGCCGGAACGGGGCCGGCAAGTCGACCCTCGTCCGCCTCGTCACCGGCCAGCTCGTCCCCACCGCCGGTTCCGTCGAGACGACGGGGGCCGTGGACCACCTGCCGCAGCGGCTCGCCGGAGCCGCACCGCACCTCCCGTCCGGAGCGGGCACCGCCGTGCCGTCCGGTCTGGAGGCCCGTCCCGGCCCTCCGCGGACCGTCGCGGACCTGCTCGGGGTCGGTGCGCAGGTCACGGCGCTCCGCGCCGTCCTCGCCGGGAACGCGACGCCGGACGACTTCGAGGTGGTCGGCGACGACTGGGACGTCGAGGACCGGGCCGGAGCGGCCTTGGCCGCCCTCGACCTCGGTCCGCGAGCGACCCTCGGCGCTGCCGACCTCGACCGCCCCGTCGGGACGCTGTCGGGCGGTCAGGCGGTGCTCGTCGCGGTCGCGGGGATCCGTCTCCGCGCGCGTCCGATCGCGTTCCTCGACGAGCCGACGAACAACCTCGACCGCCGAGCGTGGGCGGCCCTGCTCGCGCTGATCGACGACTGGCGCGGCACACTCGTCGTCGTGAGCCATGACCGGGAACTCCTGGAGCACGTCGACGAGGTCGTCGAGCTCCGCGACGGCGCTCTGACCGTGTTCGGCGGCACGTTCTCGGCGTACGAGGAGCACCTCGCCGTGCAGCAGGCCGCCGTCGAACGGGAGGTCCGGGTCGCCGAGCAGCGGTACCGTGCCGAGAAGCGGCAGCGGATCGAGGCCGAGACCTCCATCGCGCGACGTGCGAAGGCAGGGGCCGCGTCCGCCACCTCCATCCCGAGGATCCTGGCGAACGAGCGGCGGAAGCAGGCCGAGGCGACCGCCGGGCGGCTCCGGTCCGGACATGCGTCGGCCGAGGCGGTGGCGTCGGCGACGGTACGGGAGGCCGGCCGCCGCGTCCGACAGGACGAGACACTGCACGTCGAGTTGCCCGACCCCGGCGTGGCCGCGTCGCGGCGGATCGCGACGATCACCGTGCGCGGTCGGGACGCGGTCGTGCAGGGACCCGAGCGCCTCGCCCTCGTCGGCGACAACGGCGTCGGCAAGACGACCCTGTTGGAACAGCTCGTCGGGCTCACGACGGCACGGGAACACCCGCTCCCCGACACCGGCGCGGTCGCCCACACCGACCGGGTCGGGTACCTCCCGCAGCAGAAGGACACCCTCGACGAGGACGCGACGGTCCTCGAGAACGTGCGACGCGCAGCGCCGGCCGTCCCGGTGCCAGAGCTGCGGAACCGGCTCGCGCGGCTGCTCGTCCGCGGGGACGCCGTCGACCGGCCGGCGGGATCGTTGTCCGGCGGGGAGCGCTTCCGGGTCGCACTGGCCGGTCTCGTCCTCGCGGATCCGCCGCCGCACCTGCTCGTGCTCGACGAGCCGACGAACGACCTCGACCTGTCGAGCGTCGACCAGCTCGTCGCGGCCCTCCGGTCGTTCCGCGGTGCGCTCGTCGTGGTGAGTCACGACGAGCGGTTCCTCGGGGGACTCGGGCTGACGTCGCGGATCGAACTCGGCTGAGGCTCGACCGGCGGACCGGGCGGGCCGGGCTCGGCCACGCGGCGCCGCGGGACGCTCGCGTGGCCGAGGCCCGGCGTGGCAGCGCCCTCAGCGTCGCCGCGACGGCCGGATCGACAGCATCTCGACCGTGCCACGCTCCGGCAGGTCGACCACGGTGCGGACCGCGTCGGCGACGTCCTCGGGCGCGAGGTAGTAGTCGGTGTCGTACTCCTCGCCGAGCTTCTCGGTGAGGGCCCGCTGCATGTCCGAGTCGGTGCGGCCCGGGTGCACGCTGGACACCCGCACGCCGTTCGCGCGTTCCTCCTCGCGCAGGGCGTCCGTGAAGGCCCGGAGCGCGAACTTCGACGCCGCGTAGACCCCACCGCCCGGACCGGCCGTGAAGCCGGCGCCGCTGTTGATCGTCACGACGAGACCGCGGGCGGCACGGAGGCCGGGCATCGCCACGCGGGTCAGTTCCGCGACCGCGAAGACGTTCGTGGCGAAGACGGCCTCCCAGGTGTCCCGCGGGGTGTCCGCGATGCGGGTGCCCTGCTCGACGCCGGCGGAGTGCACGAGGACGTCGATCCAGCTCGGCACGGCCGGCAGGTCCCCGGCGCCCAGGTCCCCGACGAAGGGCTCCGCGCTCGGCAGCTCCGCGACGACGGCGGCGACCGCGTCGGCGTCGCGTCCGCCGACGAGCACGTGGTGCGTCCGGCCCAGGTCGGCCGCGATCGCACGGCCGATGCCGCGGGTCGCTCCGGTGACGAGCGCGACCGGACGGTCGTTCGCGGCGGTGGGGACGGAGACGGGAGGCTCGGTGTCGGTCACGCAGGCAAGCCTACGGAACCGTCACCGAGCCTCCCGGACAGGACGCGCTCGCGCGCCGTGCTCACTCGTCCTTGGTCTCGCCGGCGCTCTGCCGGATGCGGATGCCCTGGAGGACGTCCTCGGCGCGCTTCTCGTCCTGCTTCTCGGTCTGGCGGGTGTCGCGCTCGGGGAGCTGGATGTCCTCCTCCGCCTTGATGCCGGCCTGCAGCTCGCGGCCACGCTCGATCTCGGCGTCGAACTCGGCACCGAAGAGCAGTGCGTTGTTCGTGATCCAGATCCAGAGGAGGAAGACGATCACACCACCGAGCGAGCCGTACGTGGCGTTGTAGTTCGAGAAGTTCCCGACGTAGAACCCGAAGCCGACGCTCGCGATGATCCAGATGAGCAGCGCGAGGATCGACCCGCCGCCGACCCAGGTGAACTTCGGCTGCTTGACGTTCGGCGACCAGTAGTAGAGCACCGCGACGATGACGATCGCGATGACGAGCAGGATCGGCCACTGCACGATCGACAGTACGGTCACCGCCACGTCGCCGAGGCCGATGACGTCCCCGAAGCTGCGGGCGAGCGGGGCGGACACGAGGGTGAGCAGCCCGATGACGAGCAGGACGACCGTGGTCACGGTGACGCCGAGCATGGTCGGACGGAGCTTCCAGATCGGTCGTCCTTCGCGGACGTTGTAGATGCGGTTCATCGCGCGGCCGAACGCGCCGACGTAGCCGGAGGCCGACCAGAGCGCACCGAGGATACCGACGATGAACGTGACGGGAGCGGCGGGCGAGCGGACGAGACCCTCGACCGGGTCGCGGAGGAGGTCAGCGACGTCCTTCGACCCGACGTTGCCGATGATCTGCAGCAGGGTGTCGATGGTCTTCGACGGGTCTCCGAACAGACCGAGGATGGACACGACCGCCAGCAGACCCGGGAAGAGCGCGAGGACGGAGTAGTACGTGAGGCCCGCCGCGAGGTCGGTGCACTGGTCGGCGGTGAACTCGCGGAGGGTCTTCTTCAGCGTGTACGTGACCGTCGGCTTCTTGAGGTCAGTGGGTGAATCCGGCTTGCGGGGGTCGTTCGCCGCCGGCTTCTGTGCTTCCTTCGCCATGGTCAGCCCTTCGCCGCCTTCTTCATCCGCTTGATCGACTTCCCCGCCCGCTTCGCGTCCTTCTTCCGACGCTTCTCGGCGGCTTCGCGCTCCTGGTACACCGGGTTGCCCGTCGGGTCCTTGCGTGCGAAGACGGGGACGCCCTTCGACTTGCCGTCCTTGCGGACCTTCACCGGCTTGAACACCGGCACGGGGGCGGGCTCGCGGAGCGCGGCGAGGCGACCGGCGGGGGTGTTCCCGATCCGGACGCCCACGACGATCGCCGCGACACCGGCCGCTGCGGTCATCGCGACCGCGACGAGGGGCGTCGGGTCGTGGCGCCAGCGCTGCTTGGTCTTCGCGACGGCCAGGCGCGTGCGCGCGGGCACGTCCGCCTTCTGCCGGATGCGGTCCACCGTCTCGGTGATCCGCTCCCGGGTGCGCACGTTCGCGAGCTCGAGCTCGGGGAGGGAGTCGTTGGGCATGCATCCTGAGTACACGCTCCGGACCGAGCGCACTCGCGGGACGCGCTCCGGTGGAGGTCCGGGCAGCGCACCGGGCGCTGCCGCCCATCCCCCGGCGCTGCTCCCGGCAACGCGTCCAGCGGCGTGGGCCTACCGTCCCCGTCATGCTGTTCCGGGACGTCGCAGAGGGCATCCACCGCCTCGAGCTCGCACACACCAACACCTACCTGGTCGAGACCGGGGACCGACTGCTCGTCGTCGACGCCGGGCTGCCCGCGGTCTGGCCGCACCTGCAGCTCGCCGTGCACGACCTCGGGTACACCCCCGACCAGGTCGAGGCCCTGCTGCTCACGCACGGGCACTTCGACCACGTCGGCACGGCCGCCCGGATGCACCGCGACTGGGGCACCCCCGTGTACGTCCACCCGGGCGACCGGGACCTCGCTGCGCACCCGTACTCGTACCGGCCGGCGGTGAACCGGTTCGGCTTCGTGCTGACGCACCCGGGCGGACTGCGGCCCCTCGGACGGATGCTGCTGGCGGGTGCCGCGACGGTCGACGGCATCGACGAGGTCGAGCTCATGGAGTCCCGCGCCGAGACCCCGGGGACCCCCTGGATCATCGAGACGCCCGGTCACACGGACGGACACGTCGCCCTGCACTTCGCGGACCGGGACGCGGTCATCGTCGGGGACGCCCTCGTCACGCTCGACCCCTACACCGGCGGCATCGGTCCGCGGATCGTCGCCCCGGCGGCCACGGCGGACGTCGACACCGCGGTGGCGTCGCTCGACCTGCTCGTCGACACCGAGGCCCGGCACGTGCTGCCCGGCCACGGCCCGTCGTGGTCCCGAGGCGTCCGCGCGGCCGTGGAGCAGGCGCGGCGGGTGGCCGGCGCGGCCTGACCGCCGGGGTCAGTGCGTGAAGGCGTACCCGATCAGGGCCAGGGTCACGACGGCCCCCGCCAGGTAGTTGAGCCACAGGAACCGCTTCCACCCCGCGTTCGCCGACTCGGCCTCGGCATCGGTGACGTTCCACCACCGCAGCACGTTGAGCGCGTACGGCACGACGACGACTGCCGCGACCGGCCCGGGGAACGCCGAGAACAGCAGCGCCACCCCGGCCACCAGGTACATCACGAACGCGAGGCGGACGGTCGCGCGCGCGCCGATGACGGTCGCCACGGAGCCGATCCCCCCGGCGCGGTCGGCGAGCACGTCCTGCACGGCACCGAACGCGTGCGAGGCGATCCCCCACAGGAAGAACGCGATGCACACCGCGACGAGGTGTCCGGTCCACTCGGGTCCGGCGAGCGCGAGTCCGTAGACCGCCGGGGACACGAAGTGCGTGGACGAGGTGATCGAGTCGAGGAACGGCCGCTCCTTGAAGCGCAGTCCCGGTGCGGAGTACGCGATGACCGCGAACACGCTGACCGCGAGCGCGAGCCACGACCACGGCCCGTTCCCGCTGGCCACGCCGAGCAGCACGAGCGCGACGAGGAACGGCACGTTCGTGACCACGACGGCCCACAGGGTCGCGCGGTGCACACTCCGGTCGAGCAGCGCTCCCTCGACCCCGCCCTTGCGCGGGTTGCGCAGGTCGGACTCGTAGTCGAACACGTCGTTGATGCCGTACATCGCCAGGTTGTACGGCACGAGGAAGTACACGACCCCGACGACGAACGCGAGCAGCGAGAAGCCGCCGCCACCCTCGACGCCGACCCCGCTGCCGAGCAGGTACGCGGCGCCGAACGGGTAGGCGGTGTTCACCCAGCTGATCGGTCGCGACGAGACGAACAGGGCTCGGAGGGTGGACGGTCTGGAGGCGCGGGGCACGGTCATGGGGCCTCCTCGGGGGAACGGGACGGCTGGGACGGGCGTTCCGACCGTACCGGTCGGTCGAGCAGGACCCAGCAGCTCGGCAGCAGCAGGACCGCCCCGATCGCGTAGGCGAGGTCCTCCACGGGGAAGAGCCCGACGCGGGCGCCGAGGACGAGCGCCCGGTCGTACGCGACGACGCCGAGCCCGACGATGACGTTGTTGAACACACACGTCATGACGACCAGGACGACGCCGGTGACGACGCCGCCGAGGACGGTGGACCGCCGGCTGCGCCCGGCACCGACCGTGCCGCGGCTCCGGCGCGCCGACACGACGCCGGCGGCGATCGCGGTCAGCACCGCCACCCCGAGGAACGGGACCGCGAGCAGGGCGTACGTCCCCGACCCGGTCACACCGGGCCTCCGCCCTGGACGTCGGAGACCGTGCCGGTGCCCTGTGCAGCCCGTCGCCGACGGAGGCGCTCGGCGACCGGGCGCACGGCTCCGAACAGGTCCATCGTCGTCCAGCACAGCAGGACCAGGAAGAAGAACTCCTCGAGCGGCACGTCCGGGGCGAGGAGCACACCCGTCAGCACCGGCGTCGTGCCGATGAAGAAGATCCCGAGGTGCACGCCGACGACGTCCCAGACCATGAAGAACGCGAGCCCGATGAGCATGACCACGGCGGCCCGGAGCGGCGCACGCCAGAAGAACAGCCGGTGGCGGGCGTCGAGCACCGCGACCCCGGCGATCGAGACGAGCAGGCCGGCCAGGTACAGCCCCGGCATCAGCCCGTCGTCCGGAGCGGCGGTGCGTCAGCCGACCGCGGGAGCGGGGTCGGCAACGGCTCGGTCGACGTGTCCCCGTGGATCCGCTTGAGCAGGACCTCGGCGCTGATGAGGCACATCGGGAGGCCGATGCCCGGGATGGTCGAGGCGCCGACGTAGTAGAGCCCGCCGACCTTCGTGGACGCGTTCTTCTCGCGGAAGAACGCACTCTGCGTCAGGGTGTGCGCCGGGCCGAGCATCGAGCCGTTCCAGGCGTTGAGGTCGTCGGCGAAGTCCTGCGGCCCGATCGTCCGGCGGACGAGGATCCGGTCGCGCAGGTCCGCGACACCGGAGCGCTCGGCGATGACGTCGATCGCGCGGTCGGCGATGGCCTCGACCTGGGCGTCCCCCGCGCCGTCGATCCCGCCCTTGCCGATGGAGACGTCGGCGGGCAGCGGCACGAGGACGAACAGGTTGGTCTGCCCCTCCGGCGCGACCGAGTCGTCGGTGAGCGAGGGCGCACAGACGTAGATCGAGGCGGGGTCCGGGACGTGCCGGTCCTTCCCGAAGATCGCGCCGAAGTTCGCCTTCCAGTCCGCGGTGAACACCAGCGTGTGGTGCAGCAGCCCGGGGACCTCGCCCTCGACGCCGAGGTAGACGAGGACGGCCGAGGGACCGGGATCGCGCTTCTGCCAGTGCTCCGCGTCGTGCGTCCGGTGCTCCTGCTCGAGGAGTTCCATCTCGGTGTGCCGGAGGTCCGCCGCGCTGACGATGAGGTCGGCGTGCTCGACGTGCTCCGTGCCGTCCTGGTCGCGCCAGGCGACGCCGGTGGCCTGGCCGTCGTCGACCACGATGCGGGACACGGTGGCGCCGGTGGTGATCGTCGCGCCCTCGGCGCCTGCGACCCGCTCGACGGCGGAGATGAGCGCGCTGATGCCGCCCTTCGGGTAGAGCACCCCGTCGGCGAGGTCGAGGTGGCTCATCAGGTGGTACATGCTCGGCGCCGCGTACGGGCTCGTGCCGAGGAACACCGCCGGGTACCCGAGGATCTGCCACAGCCGTCGGTCCTGCACGGCGGACGCGGCGAACGAGGACAGCGGCTGGACGAGCAGGCGGGCGAGCTTCCCCAGCCGCTTCAGGACGTCGGGGGCGGCGAGCTTCGTGAGGTCTTGGAACGTCCCGTACAGGAACCGGCGCACGGCCATGTCGTACGTGTCGGCGGCGGAGTCGAGGTACTTGGCCATCCTCGCGCCGGCACCCGGCTCGATCGACTCGAACAGCGCGATGTTCTCCTCGCGCGAGGCCCGCAGGTCGATCGGCTCGTCGTGCCCCTCGGTGTAGACGCGGTACCCGGGGTCCAGCACCTGGAGGTCGAGCTGCTCGTCGGCACTCGTGTCGAGCAGCCGGAAGAAATGGTCGAACACCTCGGGCATGAGGTACCAGCTCGGGCCGGTGTCGAACCGGAAGCCGTCCTGCTCCCACGAGCCGGCACGACCGCCGAGCTGGGTGCGCTGTTCGAGGACGGTCACGGCGAAGCCGTCCCGGGCGAGCAGGGCGGCGGCCGCCAGGCCGCTGATCCCGCCGCCGATGACGACGGCCCGTCGGACCGGCACGGCCCGTCCGGTGCTCGGTCCGGTCGTCGGACGGGAGGCAGGGGTCGGGCTCAAGACGAGCCTCCAGTCTGTGGCGTGGCGGGTGGTGCGGTGACGGGTGGCGCGCTCCGGGCGGACAGCGTGCCCCGACGGGCGAGGACGCGCGCGGCGAGGCGGGCCTTGGCGGGGTTCGGGACGCGGACGCGGGAGGTGATGAGCCGCGCTGCCGGGGTCGCGGCGATGCGGTCGTTGAGCTCCTGGAACAGGGCGTGGGCGAGGGCGACCGCGGGGCGGGCGTCCTTCGGCAGGAGCGGCACGGTGCGGGCGGCGCGGTCGAGGTCGGCCTGGACGTCGGCGACGAGCCGGTCCTTCGTGGCCTCGTCGAAGCTGCGGACGTCGACGCCGGGGAAGTACGAGCGGCCGAGCACCTCGAAGTCCGCGTGCAGGTCGCGGAGGAAGTTGACCTTCTGGAACGCGGCCCCGAGGGCCCGGGCCCCGTCGACGAGCACGGCGTCGTCGAAGGTCGGTCGTCCGGCGCGGTACACGAAGGCGCGGAGGCACATCAGTCCGACGACCTCGGCCGATCCGTACACGTAGGTGTCGAAGGACGCCTGGTCGTGCTCGGTCTGGTCGAGGTCCATCCGCATCGACGCGAAGAACGGGCGGGTGAGCTCGGGGCCGAAGCCGGTCGTCCGGGCGCTCCGGGCGAAGGCGTGCACGACGGGGTTCACCGAGAAGCCGAGGGCCATCGCACGCTCGGTGTCCGTCTCGAGCTCGTCGAGGACCGTGCGGGCGAGCTCGGGGTCGAGTCCCGCCTCGGTCGCGGGGCCGTCCACGACCTCGTCGGCGACGCGGACCAGCGCGTAGACGTTCCGGATGTGCTCGCGGGTGTCCTTCGTCAGCAGTCGGCTGGCGAGGCCGAACGACGTGGAGTACCGGCTGATGACCACGCTCGAGGCGGCCTCGGCGGTGGCGTCGTAGAGCGGCAGGCGGTCGGGGGTGGTGCTCGACGTCACCGGACGCGCTCCACGAGTTCGGTGACGAGTCCCTCGAGCCGGGCGCCGAGTTCGTCGGGCAGCGCGGCCAGCTCGGCGCGGGCCAGGGCGGTGTGCTCGCGGATGTGGTCGAGGGCCGCGTCACGCGCACCGCACTCGACGAGGAGGGCGCGGAGACCGGCGGCCCGCTCCTCGGTGAGGTCCGGGTCGCCGAGGTAGGGCGCGAGGTCCGGCCAGCAGTCGGTCGTCGCCGCGTAGGCGATGAGCATGGTGCGCTTGCCCTCGCGGAGGTCACCGATCGCGGTCTTGCCGGTCGCGCCCTCGTTCCCGAAGACCCCGAGCAGGTCGTCGACGATCTGGTAGGCGATGCCGATCTCGCGGCCGAAGGCGCCGAGCGAGGCCACCACGGCCTCGGGCGCCCCGGCGAGCACGGCGCCGGACTGCAGCGGCGCCTCGAAGCTGTACACGCTCGTCTTGGCGCGTTCCATCTGGAGCACCTCGGCCACGGTCGGCATGACGCCGAGCGCGAGGTCGACGTCGGCCATCTCGCCGGCGGCACTGGCGAAGACGGCGTCGTCGAACAGGTCGAGCAGTCGGGACCGGCGCTCCCCGGTGACGCCGCTGGCCTCGATGAAGCGCGGGGCGGCGGCGAGCGCGAGGTCGCCCGCGATGACGGCCGCGCTCGTCCCACGGTGCTCGGCGGTCGGCAGCGGCAGCCCGCCGGTCGTCGCGGTGTCGCGGAAGGACCCGGCCACGTTCGGACGGCCGCGGCGGGACCAGTCGCGGTCGATGACGTCGTCGTGCACGACGAGTGCGGTGTGCAGCAACTCGTACGCGGCGGCGACGTGTGCGCCCGCGTGCTCGTCGTCACCCCCGAGGGCGGTGTACGAGGTGAGCACCATGCGCGGCCGGAAGCGCTTCCCGCCCATGCTCGCCTTGCGGAGGACGCGCCAGAGTTCCTCGGACGGCCGGCCGAAGGCCGCGGCCCGGGCGCTCGACGCCGTGAAGAAGTGCTCCAGGCACGCATCCACCAGCGCGAGGTCGATGTGCGCCACGGTGGCCGCTTCCTCGGTCATTGGCCTAATCTATCGAGGCAGATGAGCCTTTTCCCGGAAACCGTTGTCCTGCTCGACGAAGACCGTACCCCGATCGGTACCGCCGACAAGTTCACGGTGCACACAGACCACACGCCCCTCCACCTCGCGTTCAGCTGCCACGTGCAGAACGCGGCCGGGGACGTCCTCGTGACCCGTCGCGCCCTCGCCAAGAAGACGTGGCCCGGCGTGTGGACGAACTCGTTCTGCGGGCACCCCGGCCCGGACGAGTCGTTCGAGGACGCGATCGCCCGGCGGGCCGACCGCGAGCTCGGGCTCTCCGTGCACAGCGTCGAGCTGGTCCTGCCGGACTTCCGCTACCGCGCGGTCGACGCCTCCGGGATCGTCGAGAACGAGGTCTGCCCGGTGTTCCGTGCCGTGGCCGACGCCGATCCGCAGCCCGCGGACGACGAGGTGTCCGAGTGGGTGTGGCTGTCGGAGGAGAAGCTCCGCCAGGCCGTCACCGCCGCGCCCTTCGCGTTCAGCCCGTGGCTCGGGTGGCAGCTCGCCGAGCTGCCGCTCGACGCACTCGCCGGTCGGTAGCGCGTCGGCGGGCGCGACGCGCCCGGCCCACTGCCGGGAGGCCCTCCCCAGGCAGCTGACGCACCGGTCCCGACGGCGTCTCCGTCGGCTCCGTGACGGCGGTGCGCCGCGCCTCCCGTCCGGGGTCGCCCCTGCCTTCAGTCGGTGTGCATCCGCGCGCCGTGCATAATGATCTGGCTCGGGATGTGAACGTGCACATGGGCGTGCTGCGGGCCCGAGCGGGAGAGAGCAGCAATGGCGACCACGCGGGCAGAGCAGCCGCGGTCCCCCAGCATCCGTGACGTCGCGCGGGTCGCGGGCGTCTCGCACCAGACCGTGTCGCGGGTGCTGAACAACTCGGACGCGATCCGTGCCGAGACCCGTGACCGGGTCCGCGCCGCCATGGAGGAGCTGCAGTACCGGCCGAACCGTGCCGCCCGCGCCCTCGTGACGAGCAGGACGCGGACGATCGGTGTCCTCACCGCGCAGCGCGCCCACTACGGGCCGACCGTGACCCTGCAGGCCATCGAGGACGCCGCGGTCCTGCGCGGGTACTCCGTCACGACCGCCAACATCGCGGAACCGACCGATGCGGCGGTGCGCGACGGGCTCGGTCACCTGCTCGACCAGGACGTCGAGGGCATCGTCGTCATCGCTCCGCAACAGCGGGTGTTCGACCTCATCGAGGAGCTCGGCGTGCGCACCCCGTACGTGACGATGCGCTCGAGCGTCGGCGAGGACCCGACCGCCCTCTGGGTCGACCAGATGGAGGGCGCCCGGCTGGCGACCGCGCACCTGCTCGACCTCGGCCACGAGTACGTGCGGCACATCGCCGGCCCGCAGGACTGGATCGAAGCGGACGCCCGGATGCAGGGGTTCCTGCGCGAGATGTCCGACCGGGACAAGCCGGTGCAGCCCCCGGTCCTCGGCGACTGGACGGCGGACTTCGGCTACCACGCCGGGCGGGAACTGCTCCGCTACCGGGACTGCACGGCGGTGTTCTGCTCGAACGACGCGATGGCGCTCGGCGTCATGCACGCCGCCCGCTCCTACGGGCTCGACGTCCCCGGCGACCTGTCCGTGGTCGGGTACGACGACATCCCGGAGGCGAAGCACTTCTGGCCGCCGCTGACCACCGTGCAGGTGGACTTCGCCGAGCTCGGGCGCCGGAGCGTGGACATCCTGCTGCCGAGCGGGGACGACCTGCTGCGCCCGATCGACATCGTCCCGCAACTCGTCGTCCGTGGATCGACCGGGGCGCCGCGCCACCGCTGAACCGGTCAGTCTGTCCCCAGCCCGAGGGGCGCCCGAGCCACTGCGCGCGGAAGTGCCCCCGGCGTTACCGAATCGCGACCCGTCCGAATTGACAGCCCGGGCGAGCCTGTGCGTAGGATTACCTCCGTTCCTCGATGTGACCGTTCACATGGCCCGTCACACGGGGGACACCGGACGCGACAACGAAGTCCGCACGCACCCTCGTGCCCTTCGGATGCCGCAGCTGTTCCACCGAAGGACTGCCGCATCGCAGCGGCAGAAGGAGATGCACCGTGGCGTCAACCCCACAGGGTCACGACCCGATCGAGAGCGGGCTCGAGACCCGTTCGATCACCGCTCCCGAGACGATCCTCGAGATGCGTTCCATCACCAAGGAGTTCCCTGGTGTGAAGGCGCTCTCCGACGTCTCGCTGAGCGTCCGAGCCGGCGAGATCCACGCGATCTGCGGCGAGAACGGCGCTGGCAAGTCCACGCTGATGAAGGTGCTGTCGGGCGTGTACCCGTACGGCACGTACGAGGGCGAGATCGTCTATGAGGGCGAGGAAGTCCGCTTCTCGAACATCAAGCAGTCCGAGCAGGCCGGCATCGTCATCATCCACCAGGAGCTGGCGCTGATCCCGGAGCTCTCCATCACGGAGAACCTGTTCCTCGGCAACGAGCCGGGCCGCTTCGGTCGCATCGACTGGACCGCCGCGCAGCTCCGCGCGCAGGACCTGCTCGCCCGCGTCGGCCTGGCCGACGACCCGGACACGCAGATCAAGAACATCGGTGTCGGCAAGCAGCAGCTGGTGGAGATCGCCAAGGCCCTGCACAAGGACGTCAAGCTCCTCATCCTCGACGAGCCGACCGCCGCGCTGAACGAGAACGACTCCCAGCACCTCCTCGACCTCATCGTCGGGTTGAAGGCCAAGGGCATCTCGAGCATCATCATCAGCCACAAGCTCAACGAGATCGAGCAGATCGCCGACGAGATCACGATCATCCGCGACGGCAAGACCATCGAGACGCTCAACGTCAAGGCGGACGGCGTCAACGAGGACCGCATCATCCGAGGCATGGTCGGTCGGTCGCTCGAGTCGCGCTTCCCGGACCGCACCCCGAAGATCGGCGAGACGTTCTTCGAGGTCCGGAACTGGACCGTGCAGCACCCGCTCGACGCGTCGCGCCTGGTCTGCAAGGGCTCGAACTTCCACGTCCGCCGGGGCGAGATCGTCGGCTTCGCCGGCCTGATGGGTGCCGGCCGCACCGAGCTGGCGATGAGCCTGTTCGGTCGCTCGTACGGCACCTGGCTCGACGGGCAGATCATCAAGGACGGCCGCGAGATCAAGGTCACGAACGTCCAGCAGGCCATCGACAACGGCCTCGGCTACGTGTCGGAGGACCGCAAGGCCCTCGGCCTCAACCTGCTCGACACCGTCAAGCGCTCGACCGTCGCCGCCGACCTGAAGAAGATCTCCAAGGGCGGGGTCGTCGACTCCCTCGAGGAGTACTCGGTCGCCGAGAAGTACCGGAAGATGCTCCGCACGAAGGTGCCCTCGGTCGAGGACAACGTCGGCAAGCTCTCCGGCGGCAACCAGCAGAAGGTCGTCCTGTCGAAGTGGATGTTCACCGACCCGGACATCCTCATCCTCGACGAACCCACCCGCGGCATCGACGTGGGTGCGAAGTTCGAGATCTACGGGATCATCCAGCAGCTCGCGGCCGAGGGCAAGGGCATCATCCTCATCTCGTCCGAGCTCCCCGAACTCCTCGGTCTCTCCGACCGGATCTACACCATCTTCGAGGGGCAGATCACCGCTGACCTCCCGGCCGACCAGGCCGATCCAGAAACGCTCATGCGCAGCATGACGTCCGCGCGGAAGGGCGCCACCGTCTCATGAACAACCTGAAACTGCTCTTCGGCAAGGGCAACAGCATCGGCCAGTACGGCATGATCATCGCGCTCGTCGTGCTGCTCATCCTGTTCTCGATCACGACCCAGGGGCTCATCCTCGAGCCCACCAACGTGATCAACCTGTTCCTGCAGTACTCCTACATCCTCATCCTCGCGCTGGGGATGGTCATGGTGATCATCGCCGGCCACATCGACCTGTCGGTCGGTTCGGTGGCCGCGGTCGTCGGCATCGTCGTGGCGCAGTCCATGGCGGTCTGGCACTTCCCGGTCTGGGCGGCTATCGTCCTCGGGCTCGCCATCGGCGCGCTGATCGGTGCGTGGCAGGGCTTCTGGGTGGCGTTCGTGAAGGTCCCGGCCTTCATCGTGACCCTCGCCGGCCAGCTCATCTTCCGTGGTGCGAACCAGATCATCGGCTCGTCCACCTCGGTCCCCGTCCCGGACGCGTACACCCCGATCGGCGCCGGCTTCCTCGGTGACTTCGGTCCCGACTTCGGTTTCAGCAACGGAACGCTCATCATCGGGCTCGCGACGATCGCCGCGCTGATCATCATCGAGGCCCGTGGCCGTGCCCGCCGCAAGAAGATGCACGCCGACGTCCCGCCGCTGTGGGTCTCGATCGTCCGCACGGGCATCCTCGTCGCCGTCACGCTCTTCGCGACCTACCTGTTCGCCGCCGGTCCGGTCGGCACCTCGGTCCCGATCGTCGCGATCATCCTCGGCGTCCTGACCATCGTCTACGGCTTCGTCACGAAGAACACGATCTTCGGCCGCCAGGTCTACGCCGTCGGTGGCAACGCCAACGCCGCGGTCCTGTCCGGTGTCTCCGCGAAGAAGGTCAACTTCTTCGTCATGATGAACATGTCGGTCCTCGCCGCGATCGCCGGTATGGTCTTCGTCGCCTACTCGGGCGCCTCGGGCCCTGCGGACGGCACCGGCTGGGAGCTCGACGCGATCGCCGCCGTGTTCGTCGGTGGTGCCGCCGTCGCCGGTGGTGTCGGCACGATCTCCGGCTCGATCATCGGTGGTCTCGTCATGGCGCTGCTGTCGAACGGCCTGCAGCTCATGGGCCTCGAGTCGAACCGCGTCCAGATCATCCGCGGTCTCGTCCTGCTCGTCGCCGTCGCCTTCGACGTGTACTCGAAGTCGCAGGGCCGCCCGTCGCTGATCGGCGGCATGATGC
Organism: Curtobacterium sp. MCBD17_023; assembly: GCF_003224415.1. Classification (NCBI taxonomy): domain Bacteria; kingdom Bacillati; phylum Actinomycetota; class Actinomycetes; order Micrococcales; family Microbacteriaceae; genus Curtobacterium; species Curtobacterium sp. MCBD17_023. Next base: position 54,465 of record NZ_QKLJ01000006.1, on the reverse strand, counting down.
GGCAGTTCCAGCGCAAGGACACCGAGGACAACACGATCGGTGCGCAGCAGCCGCGCTCGATCGAGGACCAGCCTGAGAAGGTCACCCTCCCCTAGCTCGGGAATCCCGGCGGTCGGGTGACCGGCTGCCGGGACACCCGGTACGACCCATCCACCACAGCGGGGCCCCGGCCCCACCTCCTCAACGAAGAGAAAGCAATCACATGCGCAAGAAGATCGTCGCCGGCGTCAGCCTGGCGCTCATCGCGGGCCTCGCCCTCAGCGGCTGCTCGGCCCGTGGCAACACGGAGGGCTCCGACTCGGGTTCGGGCTCCGGCTCCAGCTCGACCATCAAGAAGGGCGACCTCATCGGCGTCGCCCTCCCGGCGAAGACCTCGCAGAACTGGGTGCTCGCGGGCGCCGCGTTCAAGAAGTCGATCGAGGAAGCCGGCTTCAAGGCCGACATCCAGTACGCCAACGCCGGCAGCCCGGTCCCGGACCAGCAGTCGCAGATCTCCGGCATGGTCACCAAGGGTGCCAAGGCCGTCATCATCGGTGCCGCCGACGGTTCGCAGCTCGGCTCGCAGGTGAAGGCCGCCAAGGCCGCCGGTGCGACCGTCATCGCCTGGGACCGCAACATCCTGAACACCGAGAACGTCGACTACTACGTCGCGTTCAACAACTTCAAGGTCGGCCAGCTCCAGGCGCAGGCGCTCCTCAAGGGCCTCGAGGAGAAGAAGGGCGACAAGCCGTACAACGTCGAGATCTTCGCCGGTTCGCCGGACGACGCCAACGCCACCGTGTTCTTCAACGGTGCGATGGACGTCCTGCAGCCGAAGATCGACGACGGCACGCTGAAGGTCACCTCGGGCCAGACCACCTTCCAGAAGGTCGCCACCCAGGGCTGGCTCGCGCAGAAGGCCCAGTCGCGCATGACGGACCTCCTGGCCCAGTACTACACGGGTGACACCGAGCTCGACGGCGTCCTCTCCCCGAACGACACCCTGGCCCGCGCCATCCTCACCGCGACCAAGGCCGCCGGCAAGGACAACCCCGTCGTGACCGGTCAGGACTCCGAGACCGCGTCGATCCCGCTCATCATGCAGGGCACGCAGTACTCGACCATCTACAAGAACACCACCGACGAGGCCCAGGCCGCGATCGACCTGGTGTCCGACCTGGCCGACGGCAAGAAGCCGGAGACCGTGAAGGACAAGAACAACGACAACGGCAAGAAGATCGTCCCCACCGTCGAGCTGACCCCGGTCCTCGTCACCAAGGACAACGCCGTCGAGGCCTACAAGAACGACGCGACGCTCTCCGAGCTCGCCAAGAAGGGCTGAGCCTCCCCGCTCCAGCAGAAGGGCCCCGTCGCGTCAGCGACGGGGCCCTTCCTCGTTCCCGGTCGCGCCGACGCGTTCCTGCACCCTTCTGGAGGCCCGTCCCGCGCCTCCAGGCCGGTCCGCCTCGGTGGTCCCTGTGCCGGTAGCGTGTCCCCCGCCGGTCCTCCGCACCGGCCTGGAGGCCCGACCGCGCCCCTCCGCACCGGCCCGGTCCGGCGTCCGGTCGCGTCGGTCAGCGCACCGCGAGCAGCGCGCCGTGCGGGCGGAGACCTGGCGTCGTCGCCACTGTCCGGGTGTGGACCTCGAGCACCGTGAAGCCCGCGGCGCGGACCGCGTCGGCCAGTGCGTCGGGCGGCCAGCAGTACGCGGTCGTCACCGCGTGGTCGAACGGCTCTGCGCGATCGCCGGTGAAGAAGCCGACGAGCAGCCCGCCGCCCGGGCGGAGGACCCGCGCCGCCTCCGCCAACGGCCGACCGATGCCCGCCGGGCCGTGGTGGACGAGCGAGTACCAGGCGAGCACGCCGGCGAAGTGCCCGTCCTCGGTCGGCACGTCGTCGACGCTGCCCAGGTGGAACCGAGCGGACGGATGGGTCCGCCGCGCGTGCTCGACGAACGCCGGCACCTGGTCCAGTCCGACGACGTCGAGCCCCCGGTCGGCGAGGTGGCCACTCCAGTGGCCGGGACCGCACCCGGCGTCGAGCACGGGGCCGCCGAGCCCCGCCGCCCACGTCGTGACGAGGTGGACGTCGGCAGCGTGCATCGACACCATGGACCCGAGCTGCTCGGTGTACTCGGCTGCGCGCCGTCCGTACGCGTCCCGGACGGCGCCGCTGTCGGCCCCCGAGCCGGTGGACATGCTCAGTCGCGCCGCTGCATCGCCGACAGGCGCTCGTTGTACGCGTCGAGCTCGGCGTCGCCGTCCCGCTCCGCCTGACGGTCCTTCCGCTTGGCGGTGCGCTCGTCCGACCGCACCCAGTTGCGCACGACGATGAGCACGACGAACACCATCGGCAGCTCGGAGGCACCCCACGCGATGCCGCCGCCGGTGTGCTGGTCGTCGAGCAGTGCCGCGTCGTTCGTCTGTCCGAGGGCGTGGAACCAGTCGATCGCGTACACCGACTGCGACGTCATCACCGCGACGCCGAAGAACGCGTGGAAGGCCAGGGTCGCGAGCAGGGCGATGATGAGGATCGGGTACTGCGGGCGCTGGGGGCCCGGGTCGATGCCGACGAACACCCAGAAGAACAGGTACCCGCTCAGGACGAAGTGCACGATCATCACGATGTGCCACTCGTGGGACTGCATCGCGTACTCGAACGCCGGCGTGAAGTAGAACACGACGAGGGACCCGGCGAAGACCACCCCGGCGACCGCGGGCTTCGCGAGGAACTGCATCCACCGCGAGTGCACGAAGAGCATGAGCCACTCGCGGGCGCCGCGTGAGCCGTCGTTGCGCACCGGCAGGGTCCGCAGCGCGAGGAGCACCGGACCGCCGAGCACGAGCGGCAGCGGGACGAACATCATGAGCAGCATGTGCTGCACCATGTGCGACGAGAAGTGGATCATGCCGTAGACGGCCGGTCCCCCGGAGGTCGTCCAGATGAACACGGCGCAGCCGACGAGCCAGGCGATGGTCCGGCCGACCGGCCAGGAGTCACCGCGCTGCTTGAGCTTGCGGACGCTCCACAGGTACCAGCCGGCGCCGACCAAGGCGAGCGCGAGCCACATCCAGTCGATGTGCCAGTGCGACAGGTAGGTCTGCATCGTCTGCTCGGGCGGGTACGGGTACCCGATGAGCCCGGAGCGGGTGTCGGCCCCGGTCTCCGGCGTCTGCGGGATCGGCGGCTGGCTGCGGGCGACGGCGACCGAAACGCCGATCGCGACGGCCATGAACACGATCTCGGCCAGGGCGAAGCGGACGAACAGCCGGCGGTCGGTCGGTGCGCGGAGCAGCCCGGGCACGAGCTTGCGGCGCTGCACGACCCCGGCGATCCCGAGGAGCACGAGGATCGCCGCCTTCGTCGTGATGAGCCAGCCGTACGGCGTCGTGACGAGGTCGAGCGGCCCGGTCAGCCGGAGCTGCGCGTTGACGATGCCGGAGAACGCCACGGCGGCGAAGGCCCACCCGGCGAGCGTGGAGTACCGCGCGACGACCCGTCCGGTGGCGCCCTTCGTCCGGACACGCAGGAGCACGACGGCGACGAGTCCACCGGCCCAGACGCACACGCCGAGCAGGTGCACGGCGAGCGAGTTGACGGCATTCGCGTGCTCGAGCGAGCCGGCGGCGTGGCCGGAGAGCGCGAGCGGCAGCAGGGCGAACAGCGCGGCGACCGTGGCGACGGCGAGGGTCGTGGCCCGGGTGGCGAACGCGGCGACGAGCGTGGCGATGAGCACGGCCGCGGCGGAGACGACGAGCGATTGCCCGATCTCGACCTGGAATGCGAAGAGCATGAAGTTGCGGGCGAAGACGGGGCTCGTCACCGGGACGCCGAGGGTGTTCGCCCCGGTCAGGACGATCCCGGCGACCGCGGCGAGGAACCAGACCGACCCGGAGACCGCCGCCCACCGAGCGGCCCGGTGCTGCACGGAGGACATCGCCCCGTGGTCGGCCTTCTGCGCGGGCAGCGCGAACGCGGCGACGATGAGCAGACCGACGGTCAGCGCGGCGACCCCGTCGTGCACACCACGGGCGGCGACGAGACCGAACTGCACGACGTCACCCGCGGAGACGAGCTGCTGGTTCGCGGTGAACGCCCCGGTGATCGTCATCCCGAGGAGCGCACACGCCACGACGAGCGGCAGGGCGATCACGAGGACGGTCGCGACGGTGGACGTGCGGGTGGTGACGGGCGCGGTCTCCGGTGCCGGGCCTCCCGGTCGGGAGGCGGTGTCCGGACGACCTGCGGCGTCGGGGTGGGGCTGGGGTGACGTGACGGCCATACCTGTCTCGGGTCGGTTCCGTCCGCGGTCCGCGGACCCTCCATCGTAGGCGCGCGGGTCTGGACGCGCGAGGGCAGGATGCTGCGCGGCGTCCCGGGGCCACCCCCGTACGCTCGGGCGGGTGACGACGACAGAGTTCGACGACCAGGACCGGTTCGACCACGTGCTCGGCGCGGTCGCCGCCGTGCTGGACCCGTCGCTCGACGTCCTCGACGCCATGACCCGGGCGGTCGACGCATGCGTGCGGTGGACCGGGTCCGCCGAGGCGGGGATCGTCCTGGCCGACCGGTCCGGCGTCCTGCACGTGATCGCCTCGACGAGCGAGCGGGGCATCGACGCCGAGGAAGCCCAGCTCGGCACGAACGAGGGGTCCTGTCTGGACTGCTACCGGACCGGCGGGACGATCGACGTCCCGGACGTCTCCACGAAGGCCGCGGAATGGCCGACCTTCGTCCAGACCATGAGCGACCGCGGACTGATCGGCACCTTCGCCGAGCCCATCCGGCTGCGGACCGCGACCATCGGGTGCCTGTGCGTCTTCGCGGACCACGACCGGGGACACGACGACCAGGAGGTCGTGATGATCCAGTTGCTCGCCGACGCGGCCTCCGCGGCTCTGGCACGCCACCGCGCGCAGGGGACGCAACGGACGCTCGACGAGCAGATCGCGGACGCCCTGGAGGCCCGGGTGCTGCTCGAACAGGCCAAGGGCGCGTTGGCGTACCGGCGGGACGTCCAGATCGACGAGGCCTTCCGGGTCCTCCGGGACGGTGCCGGGCGCACCGGCCGCGGTCTGCGTGACATCGCCGCGGACGTCATCCAGCACGGGGCCGACCTGCGCGAGCTCGCCTGATGGTCAGCCCCGGTCATCCTCAGATCGAGACGGTCCGCTCGACGACCTGCCGCGCGGTCTCCGCGAGCGGCACCTGGTGGGACCGCGCGTAGGACCGGAGCAGCCCGAACGCCTGGTCCATGTCGACCTCGTGCGTCTGCGCGAGGAACCCCTTCGCCTGCTCGATGACCACCCGGCTGTCGAGCGCCCGCTGGAGCTGGTCGCGCGCGATGGTGGCCCGCTCGAGTCCGCGCTGCTGCAGGATGCTGATGGTCGCGACGTCCGTCAGCGCCTGCGCGGCGACGATGTCGTCGTCGCCCAGCGCACCCGGCCGCTCGCGGTAGAGGTTCATCGAGCCGAGCGTCTCGTCCCGCAGGCGGAGCGGGATGGCGTGCACCGACGCGTACCCGAACCGCTCCGACGCCGCTGCGAACGTGGGCCACCGTCTGCGCAACTCGGCGGAGCTGCCCACGGTGACGACCCGACCGGTGCGGTAGGCCTCGACGCAGGGACCTTCGCCGGCGTCGAGCTGCATGACGCCGACGAGGTTGCTCCGCTCGCTGGTCGACGCGACCAACTCGAGTTCGTTGGTCCGGGTCGCGAGCATGATGCCGGCCGCGGTGACGTCGAAGAGTTCCGCTGCCTTCCCCACCAGCATCTGGAGCAGTTCGATGACGTCGTAGTCGTCGACGAGGGTGTCGGCGAGGGTGACGAACGTGTCGACGAGGCGTTGCTCTCTGCTCTGCGTCATCAGCGGTCTTCTTTCCGTGCGGGGTCGGTTGTGCGTGGGTCTCGGAAGTCGATGCGCCGCTCGATGACGGCTTCGGCGATGGCGCGGAGGGGCTGCCCGTCCGCGAACGCGCGTGCACGGAGGACCAGCAGCGCGTTCTCCGGAGTGAGGCCCAGCTGGGCGACCACCATGCCGGTCGCCTGGTGCACGTGACGCCCGGACGAATGTGTGACGGAGACGGCAGAGGTAGCGATGCCGCCTTCGAGGTCACGCGTCGTCGTGTACAGGACACGGAGCGCGGCCAGCCCGGCGAGCAGCTTTGCCTCGGAGAGCTCGGCGGGTGCGAGCGGCTGGGTCTCGAGTCGGTACAGCGTCACGGCGCCGATGTCGAAGGTGCCGACGGAGAGCGGGAACGAGAGCAGCCCGGCCCATCCCGTCGCCCGCAGGGCCGCACGGGTGGACGGCCATTCGTCGTCGGTCGTCTCGCTCAGGTCGTAGGCGAGGACGGGAGCCCCACTCCGCAGCGCCGACCAGCCCGGGCCCTCTCCGAGGAGCACCTGCTGTTCGTCCGACTCCGCGGCTCGCGGATCAGAGGCGGCGATCACGGCGCTGCCGAAGGGTCGACCGAGCGTGGAGAGCGCGGCGCCGGCCACCGGGAGGACGTCGACGAACGCACCCGCCAGGGCGTCGTCGTCGCCGCCCTGGAGGCGACGGGCCGCGTCGGTGAAGGAACTCATCGTCGGCCCCGGGCAAGGGAGCCCGTGGGTGTGGTGGTGGTGGTGGTGGTCATGGGTATCAGCGCTCCTGCGAGAAGTGGCTGCAGCGCGGGGGCTGGGTGCTGAAGCGGACTCCTTCAGCCTAGTCGCGCGGACTCCACCCACTCCGAGGTGCGCTCGGTTAGCGTTCCGGTAGCCCCAGACCCCGGCCGCTCGTATCCACCAGATCCATGGCGAACAGCTGGAGCATCCTGTGCGCACATCGCGTCGTCCCCCGTCCGCCGCGCGTCCCGTCGTCCGGCGCGCGAGCCTCCGTCGCACCGGCCGTGCTCGCCTGCGCCGCGTCGCCGTCCGCCTGGTCGGGTCGGTCGTCGGCCGTCGTGGGACCGCATCGGACCAGGACCGCTGCCCGCGGATGCTGCACGGGCACCGCTGCCAGCTCCGTGAGGGCCACCCCGACTTCCACGCGGTCGACGACGGCTCGATCCGGATGCGCTGGCACGACCGCACCCTGCCCACCGACGACTGGGTCCTCGACGCCTTCGAGTCCTGACGGGGCACGGGCCGACGACTAGGCTTCCAGCGTGCTGCTCTCCGACCGCGACATCGCCGCTCAGCTCGACCAGGGCCGGATCGGCCTCGACCCGTACGACGCCTCGCTCGTGCAGCCGTCGAGCATCGACGTCCGGCTCGACAAGTACTTCCGGCTGTTCGACAACCACAAGTACCCGCACATCGACCCGGCCGAGGACCAGCCGGAGCTCACCCGTCTGGTCGAGACCGACCCGGACGAGGCGTTCGTCCTGCACCCGGGTGAGTTCGTGCTCGGGTCGACCTTCGAGGTTGTCTCGCTGCCGGACGACATCGCGGCGCGACTCGAGGGCAAGAGCTCGCTGGGCCGGCTGGGGCTCCTCACCCACTCGACGGCGGGCTTCATCGACCCGGGCTTCTCCGGACACGTGACCCTGGAGTTGTCGAACGTCGCGACCCTGCCCATCAAGCTGTGGCCCGGGATGAAGATCGGGCAGCTCTGCTTCTTCCAGCTGTCGAGCCCGGCCGAGAAGCCGTACGGGTCCGCCGAGTACCAGTCGCGGTACCAGGGGCAGCGCGGGCCGACGCCGTCCCGTTCGGCGTTGAACTTCCACCGTGCGGACGTGTCGCGCTCGAACTGATCGAGTCCCTCTGCAGGCGTACGAAATACGGAATACTGTGTATCGTGACGGCATGCCGCCACGCCATCCTCGTGCGTCACCGATGACGCTCTCCGCCGCCGCGATCATCCGCGAGGCACGGCAGCGCGCCGACCTGACCCAGGTCCAACTCGCCGCCCGCGCCGGTGTCACCCAGAGCGTCATCAGCACGTACGAGAACGGCCGCCGGGAGCCCTCACTGGCAGCCCTGCAGCGGCTCCTGCTCGCCGCCGGGTTCCGGACGGCGATCGACCTGCAGCCCGTGGCCGAACCGGCACCGCTCCGACGACTGGTCGCACGGCACCGGGACGAGCTGTCCGGAGTGCTGCAGCAGCACGGCGCGGTCGGCGTGCGGCAGCTGCTCGACGGCACGGAGCGAGCCCACCCGGACGAGTGGGCAGCAGACGTCGTCCTCGTCGTGGAGCTGGCCCCTGCCGCCGGGATCTTCGCCCTCATGCGGATGCAGGACGAAGCGGAGCAGCTGCTCGGGGTGCGGGTCGAGGTCCTCGCCGCCGATGCCCTGCCCTCCGACGTCCTCGACCGGACGGTCCCGCTGTGACCAGGGCGGTCGAGCGGTCGCTGGACGACGTCGTCACCGCGTGCGCGCGGATCCAGGAGTACGCCGACGACCCGACGTTGCCCGAGGCGGTCGTCGCGGACGCCGTCCGGATGCGCCTCGTCGACATCGCGTCCTCGGTCCGGGAGTTGCCGCCAGCGATGACCGCGACCGAACCGACGATCCCCTGGGCGCGGCTGGCGGCACTCGGAGAGCAGCTGACCCGCCGACCGTCCGACACCCCCGCCTCCGTCCTGCTGAACACCGCCCGCACCGACGTCCCCGCGCTCCGCGACGCCGTCGAGCGGCTCCGCGGCCACTGCCCCTGACCAGGAGCGACGGACCGATCAGTCCCCGTGCACGATGCACACCGCATCGAGGTCGAGCGATGCCTCGAGGGCCGCGGTGACCCCGGCCTCGCCGTCCGCGCCCAGCGGCGTGACGGTGTCGACCCACCACAGCGGGACGGACATCGCCGGGGCGTCCGGCAGGAGTCGGGTGACCTCGTCCAGGGAGTCGACCCGACGGACCCCGAGCACCGTGATGACCGGGTGCGTCGCGTCGCGGCAGACCTGCGTCATCGGGCCGTCGTCGAGGGCACGGACGCCCCAGGAGTCGTCGTGCAGGAGCAGGGCTTCGGCCACGTCGCGGACCTCGACCGGGCCACGACAGAGCAGGGTCACCTCACGTGGCACCCTGCGACCCCTGCCCGCCGTGCTGCATGGCGTGCGCCCCGAGGGCGCCGTCGTCGTGGGCCGGGTCGAGCGGGGCCCCGCCGACGAGCTGCAGGAAGCGATCCTCGTCGATGCGGTCGAGGAACGACTCGAGTGCGACCCAGCCGTCCTCGAAGCGGACGACGAGCCCCTCGCCGACCTCACCGGCGAAGGTCTCGGTCGTGGTGCGGACGGGCGGCCATTCGCCGCGACGGTCGAGGAATCGGGTGGCCTCGGGGCCGACGATCACCGCGAGCGGCTCCGGCTCACCGTACGAGACCGCGCGGACCAGGTGGTCGGCGTCCCCGCGGCGCTGCATGACCACGCCGAACACCGGCTCGACGTCGCTCGCGACTCGGTGCACGGCGTCCAGCAGACGACCGGCGAGCCCGGGGTCGGTACCGCCCTCGGGCACCGTGAGCACCGCGGACATCGTCTCGACGACGACCCCGTCGGTCAGGTGCGCTGTCATCGTGGCGGAGATGCCGTCGCCGACGGCGTAGGAGGTGCTGATGCCCGGCGACTCGTGCTTCGCGTACTGCGTGACGACCCAGCGGTCCCAGGCCGAGGCGAGCGGTTCGGAGGTGCCCCACCGCGTCGGGCAGGTGTCGACGGCGGCGCAGAGTGCCTCGATCGCGGAACCGATGTCCACCGACCGCTCGTCGTGGTGGCGGAGCGTGAGGTCGATGCTGATCTGCCGGACCGAGCCCCGGGCCTCCCGGTGCTCCGGCGACGGGTCGCCGAGCAGTTCCGGTCCGTGCTCGACGAAGTCCTCGATGCCGGCGGCGGGCACGCCGGTGCGACCGTCGCGCAGCTCGCCATCCGACCCGCGGACCGCCCATGCGGCACCGTGGGTGCCGAGCGCGTGCCGGAGGGCGGGGGTGAGCGCAGCCTCCGGGCCGGTCCGCAGGACGACCGTGCGACCGGAGGCGGACGCACGACGCAGCAGCGAGTCGAAGGACTCGGTCAGCCACACGACCGGGGCGCTCGAGTCCACCACGATGGCCGGTCCGACCACGTCGTCGATGAGGGGATGCCTGACCATCCGGTTCCTCCTCGGTTCGGTCGTGCTGACAAGCGCTTGATCCCCCTGGACGGTACACACGGCGTCCGGGAGTGTCCGTGGAGGACGGCGGCTCACAGCGGAGAGACAGGGGCGGCCGGGAGGCGCGGATCAGATCCGCCCGCGGCTCGCGGGAGCGCTCGGCTGGCATCCAGCGGATCATCCGCTAGGCTGGTGTGGTCCCGTTCGGCGGGATGCGCGAGTGTAGTTCAATGGTAGAACTCCAGCTTCCCAAGCTGGTAGCGCGGGTTCGATTCCCGTCACTCGCTCCGTTTCTCCCGATCGGGGTCGCTGCTCAGCGCTGTCGTTCTTCTTCCGACTCAGCTGAGACTCGCCCCCTGGCCGTTGGCGTCCGAGCCGACGACCGTCACCGGACGGTCTGCTGCACGCTCTTCCGTCGGTCGAGCTCGGCGAGCATCGTCTCCGTCTTTCGGAGCACTCGTGGAGTGGTGACAGCGGTGCCGATGAACACGGCGAGGAAGAAGACCGCACCGATCCAGAACAGCGGTTGACCGGTGACCGCGAGCCCGATGGCGAGGGCGGTCATCGGCAGGTACAGCAGCGGCGCCGCCCAGCGCAGTGGCCGGTACTGCCGCTGATGGTGCTCCACCGCGCGCCGCCACTCGTCCACGTCCACGTCGGTCGGAACGGCGCCACGGCGCACGGCCCGGCCGAAGTCCGGTCGTCGTGCCACCCCGCCGTACCCGCGTCGCATCCACCCGAGCCACAGCCCCATCCCGACGCCGTACAGTGCCCCGACCAATGCAGACACGAGCGCTCGAGCTCCGATGCCGAGTTCCGGCGCCGTGACGATCGTGAACGCGAACCACACCGCGGCGAACAGGACCGCCATGATGACTCCGACGATCCACGTCGGCAACTGCTTCATCCACCCCATGACCGACAGATTGGCACGACCACCCGGGGCTCTGCCTTGCGGGGAAGAGGCGGAGCGACCGCGGACGGTGTGCGGACCAAGATCCCGCGCAGGAGGTGGCGGGGTGTCCGGACCCGGTCCTGAGCGCGGTTCCGTTCCTGCCGACGGGCAGAGAAGGCGGGGCCGACTCGACCTCGTGAGTTGCACGACGACCCGTTCGCGTGATGGAGGTGGCGTCGGGCGCAACCGCAGTTCATCTCGCTGCCGCGACTCGGCATGGCAGGGCACCCCTCGGTATCGTCGCTGCACCTAGGCAACGAAGGAGGACGCAACGTGAGTACGCACTCCGCGCTCCGGCGCGCACGACAGGTGGTCGCGGCCACGATGAACCCGACGATCCCGGCGGACCGCTTCGACTGGGTCGGAATCGACGGCACGGTCGACACCGGCCTGCTCCGGGAGACGAAGGAGGCGATCGAGCTCCTCCTCACCGACCGCGCGGTCCTGCATGTCGGACGGATCAGGGACCTGCCGATCGAGGCAGGCGGACGCCAGGAGCTCTCGAGCGTGATCGTCCGCACCGTCTTCGACCGACTCCCGGCCCGGCGGAGCATCTCCGAGGAGACCTTGAACGCCGCCCTCGCGATGTTCGTCGAGGACGTCGCGCTCGTCCGCCGAGACGCGGTCGACACCGGCGTGGTCACACGCTCGGCAGATGGTTCGTCGTACAGTCTTCCGGCTTCACAATTGAAATCCTGACATTTTGCACTGCAGTTCTGTGCGTCGGTAGGTTTCCTCCATCGATGGCTCGATCGGGGCCATGGATTCATCCAAAGAGAGGAAGAGCACATGAACTCGAACCTGTTCAGCGCCACGGAACGCAACGTGGGGGCCACCCGTCAGGCTGGCGGCTACGGGCCCGGCGTCGCGATCGAGGTCCCGGCGTCGAGCGCCGTGGCTCGGACGACCGACGCTCACTGATTGCTTCCGAGAAGAGCCCCGTGGAGGACCGCGGGGCTCTTCCCGTTCGTGAGGACCGATGAACTCGCTCGAAACCATCCACGCTGAATTGGCAGGCATCCCGAGGTTCCCCGACGCCGCCCCTGTGGTCCACCTCCGGCAGCATCCGACCAACCCGGAAGTCCGAACGGTCTGGGCACAGCCATTCGACGCACCACAGGTCTGCGGCGACTGCCTCGACCGGAAAGTGGCACTGCTGTTCGAATCACAAGAGTCGCCACCGACGACGATCGGGACCGACGAACTCGACGCGATCGTCCACGGGAGCGCATCGCGCGGGATCGGCCTGGCCGTGACGAACGCAGATGTCGCGCAGAGTTGGTCACTGGTCGCCCCATGGCCCGACTGCGGTCGGTGTGATCCTGCGATCTCCCACCTGACGGCCCTGACGGCTGGAGACGTCGTCGACCAGCCCGACGATTGCACAACCGGGAACGGACTCCCGAGGCGAGGCACGGCCCGGGACTTCGTGTCTCGCCACCGCGGCCTCTTCGGCTTCGCATCCGTCCTGCTCAACCCGTCGTTCGACCAGGCGTGTGGCCTGTTCACCGTTGACACCGGCATGTTCCTCGGGACGCCCACGGTGTACGCGCCCGTCGGCGGGAAGGGTGACACGCTCGATCAAGCGCTCGCCAGCTGCGTCGGCGAGGGGCTCGAGCGGTACTGCATCGCGAGGCGCTCCAGCCGAAGCAGACTCGAGACCGTCCGCGCGTTCCCGAAGCATCGTGGCGAGCGGCCAAGAACTTCACCGGAGCGACCATCCCCGTCGACGCGGAGGCGGTGATCGAGGTCACGACGCTCGAGCCGCTCGACGGTCTCGAGCCGGTCACACTCCCGGAGTCCCTGGTACGGGCGCCGTACACGCCACCCTCCTCAGGAGTCGCAGTGCCGACGGCAAGCAGCACGACCGGCGCCGCGGCCGGCGGCACAGTTGCCGAAGCAACCCTGCAGGGCATCCTCGAGCTCCTGGAGCGTGACGCGTTCTGGTTCGCTGCACGGACGCGGATGCCACTCGTGCCCGCCGACCCGGCGCCGGTCTCGGAACTGGTCGACGTCCTCGACCGGAACTACGAGGTCGATGTCGTGCTCCGATGGATCCCCAACCCGCTCTCACTCCCCGTTGCACACTGCGCACTGGTCGGTCGGACGGCACGCCCGATGGCCGCACGTGGGATGGGTGTTGCCGTCTCCTCGACCGCAGCACTGCGCAAGAGCGTGCTCGAAGCGCTCCAGATGTGGCGGTCCCTCATGACAGGCGTGGATGTCGCCCCGTCCGACACCGACATGCGGAGCCTCTGGTGGTCCGGGCAAGCGCAGGAGCAGTTCCCCGCCTTCTTCGGGCAGCCCGAACTCGCTCAGGAGATCGCGCTCTGGGGAAGCGGGCTCGGTTCCCTCGGCACGGAGTCGGTCCTCGACGCCCTCATCGAGCACGCCGCCCGACACGGTCTGCGGTTCGCCCGTGCGGTCCTCGCTGATCACCCGAGCCACTCCGTGGTCCGAGTGATCAGCGATCGGATCCTCCCGCTCGACGACCTCTACTTCCCGAACCTCCGCCGGTTCGGCGACTGGGAGCGGGTGAGCGGGCACGAGGGCACCATCGGGTACCGCGGCCCGTTGTTCATGTGAACGCCATGAAACGGACCGGCGTCGGGATCTGGCTCTTCCTGGGCTGCAGCGGGATCGGCATCGGATGCTTCAGCGTCCTGGACACCTTCTACTTCCGCGGACTGGGCTACTCCGTCGCCGTGATCGGAGCACTGACTGCGACGTTCAACATCTCGCTCGCGGTCGCAGAGCTCCCCTCTGCCGTCGTCTTCGATCGACGGTCCCACTGGGCGGCGATCCAGGTCGGCAACGCGATCCGTCTCGTCGGGCTGACCCTCTTCTTCCTCGCGCTCGGTCCGGTCGGCGACTTCGTCGGCGAGGGCCTGGCCGGGATCGGCGCGGCCGCCATGAGCGGTACCTCGGTGGCCTACGTGCTGAACCGGCTCGGACCTGTCGAAGCACACGAACGACGACGGGTGATGGGCTTCTCGGTGGCGCTCGGAGCAGCCACTTCCTTGACAGGCGGGGCACTGGGACTCTTCGGGTACACGGTGGCCCCCAGACTCATCTGGGGACTCGGCGCGCTCTGGATCGCCGTCGCCGCCGTGGTCTTCCTCGTCGGACGACCCCGGACGTCGACTCCCGCCTCACGCCATGTCGAGCCGCTTGCCGCCTACGCCAGCGGTTTGGTCCAGATCGGGCGCCACCCTCGGGCCTGGCTCGCGGTCACGGCTGATGCAGCGCTGGTCGGTCCTCTCCTGCTCTGGCAGCTAAGACTGGGTGCGACGGACGTCTCAGCAGTCTTCGTCGGCTTCGCCGTGATGAAGGTCGCCGGCCTGCTGGGAGGCCAGCTGCTGGGGCACCGTCGAGTGGGAACGCGGGCGCTCTTGGCGTGCGTCACGGGCAACATCGTGTCGGTCGTGGGGTTCGCCGCAAGCGACCAGGTACCACTCATCGCCGGGTTCTTCGGGGTGCACGTCATGCTGCAGATCGCGGTGAGCGTGTACTGCAGGTCCGAGCTGCACGCGGTCGTGGACGACTCGCGCCGCGCCGGTGCCAGTTCGGTCGTGTCGCTGCTGGGGGCCCTGGTGAGCGGGGTCGCGGCGCTCGTGGTCGGACACCTCGCTGACGTTTCCGGCGCACTGCCCGCGATGCTCCCCAGCATCGTGCTGTACCTGACGGTCGCGGCCTTGACGATCGCGACCGCTCAGGCGCAGCGAGGACGCAGCACCAAGCCCCACGAACCCGACGTCAGGGGCTGATTCCGCACCAGCTCGGGTCGACCGGTGGCACTCGGCCCGAGTTCGGTTGCGCCGCCCGGTGCTAGACCTGACCGTGACGGCGCGATTCTCCGCTTCGGCGCCCAGGTGACAGGGTCGACGACCACGGCGACACCGGCGACACCGGCGACACCGTGACCGTCCATCTGAACGACGGCACCTTGGTGACGGCGCCGAGCATGGTGGCGGACGTCGACTCCTAGTCGCCCACGCTGGTCGGCGAGGTGCTCGCACAACGTGGGATGAGCCTCCCGGCCATCCCGGTGACGCAGGAGCAGACCCGATGCCACGAGCCGCAGCCGCTCCGGGCAGATCAGCGAGAGCGCGGGCGAAGAATCGTCGTCGATCAGGACTGGACGCGGACGATCCAGCTCGTGATCGCGCCGTGATGGGGTCGGCGATCCCAGAGTGAGGACACGCTGTGCTGCTGTGCACCACCAGCCTCAGGCATCCGCGCGCCACCCTCTGCTGGGTCGCGGGAGCTGACGTAGCGAGCTGAGACCTGGTCGATGCGGGTGACCGTCCCGGTGAGGTCATGCCAAGTCAGTTGGTCTGCGTCGTCGCGGTCCTCGACATAGAAGTCGAGCTGGAGTGACACCGTCCTCGGCTCGGTGAGAAGCCGGTCGACCCATCGCTGATCCATCTCGACCAGCGACCACTGGATGCGATCACCCACGGCGACGTCGAAGCCGTCCGCGTCGACCTGCCACTCGGGCAACCACACGTCCACTTCCCCCACCATCGGCACTGGAACCGCGTCCTCGGGCGGTACCGCGGGCACCGGAACGCCCGCTCTCATCGACGGAGCCGTGATGCTTGCAGGCACTCCGAAGATCGCTTCGTACTGACGGCGTGTGAGCACACGGTGTTCCGATCGCTGCTGCTCGGACCCATCACTCGGGAGCATGGGCCCAGCGTAGGACTCGCCTGGACGACGAGTGGCACCCCGAACGCATCAGGCCCGATCGTCGGGAGCCGATCGGCGACCGATACGGGTGCTGAGCGGTCGGATACGCCTTCTTGTCCGCCGCTAGCCTGAGCGGATGAACAAGCCACAACAGCAGGGAGCCGCCGACCTCGTGGGCCTGCTCATCGGCGCTCCGCTCGCCGTCATCGGCATCCTCGTGTCCTTCGTGGCGGGGAGCACATCGGCAGCCATCCTCGGGAGTGCCGTGCTGCTTTCGGGAGTGATGCTGGTGTGCAGCGCGCTGCTCATCCGCGGGTTGCGCCGACCATAGGGACGGACCGTCGGCCGCGGATCGTCTGAAGAAGACGGAGTCGACGGCGTCGCGGCGGACGAGCGCCACGTCGTCGACGAACATCCCCAGCAGTGCGGACAGGCTGCGTTCCGCAGCGTAGGCACGCGGAGAGGGCAGGGACTCGGGATGAGTTCCTGCCCTCTCCGGAGGTGACTCGGTTCAGCCCCAGGGTGCCGGGGTCGGGGCGTCTGCAGGGGCGTTGAGCTGGCTCATGAGGCCGGCGAAGTCCTCGGGGTGCCAGGTGGTGATGATCTTCCCGTCGCGGACCTGGTGCACGTCCATGGTGCGCATCTCGATGCGCTTGCCGGTGGGTTCGTGTCCCCATGAATGCACCCTGGTGCGTCCCGGAGACGGTGTTGCGGACGGCGACCTTGTCGTCCTGGACGATGACGTCCTGGTGCTCGACGGCGTAGTCCGGCATCGCGTGGCGGAAGAGGGCGATCTGAGCGGCCATGCCGGCAGGCCCCTGCTGTTGGCCGGGTGCGAGGGGCAGGTCCGTCCAGTCCTCGGCCAGGACCTCGTCGTAAACAGTGGTGTCCCCGGTGCGGAAGGGCTGGTAGAAGGCCCGCACGATGTCCTCGATGGCGGTTCCGTCGGTGTCGTCGTGCTCGTTCGTGGTGCGCATGCGTGTTGCCCTTCGTGGTGGTGGAGCAGGGTGAGGTACGGGGTGGGTGGTGGGGCGGCCGAGCCGCGAGGAGTGGCGTCCGATCTAGCCGAGTGCGAGGACGAGGCCTGCGATGACGAGCACGAGTGCCGTCGCCGCGTGCACGCCGAGGGCCTGGCGGAGGGTTCCGCCGTTCGTGACGACGATGACGGCGTCACCGATCGGCGTGATCGCCGCGGCGAGGAGCGCCCAGCCGAACACGTGCGGGCCGGCGACGAGCAGGACCACCAGCGGCACGATGCCGGAGGTGATGTCGCGGACGCCCTTGATGCTCGTGAACGCTCGCCGCCGGTCCTCGGCGACGCCGAACCCGGCGGTGGCGATCGCCGGAGCCACGAGGAACCGGCCGCCGATGAAGAGGATGAAGAGACAGCCGAGGACGGCGACGACGAGGGCGGTGATGACCATGGGAGGACCTTCCGTTGTTGTCTAACGACGTTATGCCTCGACGCTAACAGTCGATGGGGCCGTTGTCTACCGTTGTTATGTAACCGCGTTTTGCTACTCTGGACCTATGTCTCCACGACCTGCTCCTGACCTTGATCTCCGGCGCGACCAGATCCTCCGGGCGGCTCGCAGGGTCGCGGAAGCCGAGGGGTGGGAAGCCGTCACCATGCGTCGGCTCGCGTCCGAGATCGGGGTGACCCAGCCGGTGATCTACTCCGCGTTCGCCGGCGGCCGCCAGGCGCTCATCGACGCCGTCGCGCTCGCCGGGTTCGAAGCGATCGCGACCGCATTGGAGGCCGTGCCTGCGGAGCCACTGGCGCGGATGCAGGCCTACCTCGACTTCGCCGCCGATCAACCGCGCGTCTACGAGGCGATGTTCTCGATGCCGTCGGGCCTCGAGTTCGGTTCCGGACGCGGCCCGGACGCGCTCAAGCGCGCCTTCGCCGGGGTTCGCGCGGCGTTCCCCGGCCCGGACGACACCGAAGCCGAGGTGGCCTGGGCGACGGTCCACGGTCTGGCGACCCTGGAGAACAGCAAGCGGTTACCCGCAGCGCGGTCGCGTGCGCGACTCGACCACGCCCATCGAGCGCTGAGCGGAGGCTCGGGAGCAGGACGAGCGAGTGGCGGTCACACCCCCACGAGTTCGTAGGAAGACCCGTCCGCTGATCGGCTGAGGAAGCCGGGATCGACGGCGTCGCGTCGGACGAGCGCCACGTCGGGCGGACCACCTCCGCCCTGACGGACGCCCTACTGTGAAGGCATGCCCCATGCCCCGGCCGGACGACAATCCACTCCGTGGACGTCGCGGCTCGACCACGTCGTCATCGGTGGAGGTGTCGTCGGTGCGGCCGCGGCCCGGTCCCTGGCTGCTCGCGGGGAGCAGGTCCTGCTCGTCGAACAACACGACCGCGGGCACGAGCACGGCTCCTCACACGGAGCGACGCGGATCTTCCGGATGGGCTACACCGAGCCGGACTACGTCACCCTCACGCAGCGCGCCTGGGACGCCTGGGCAGCACTCGAGGCCGCGTCCGGTCGGACCCTGCTCGACCGCACCGGGGCCGTCGACCACGGTCGGCCCGAGGTCATCGACGCGATCGCGCACGCACTCGAGCGTGCCGGCGTGCCGTTCGAGCGGCTCGACCTCGACGAGGCCGGGGCCCGCTGGCCGGGACTGGCGTTCGAGGGTCATGTGCTCGCGCACGGCACCGCCGGCCGGATCCGGTCGGCCGAGACGATCGAGGCGCTGCTCGACCTGGCCGCGTCCGACGGAGCGGCCCTTCGCTTCGGGGTCCGGGTGACGGGGCTCGACGACCACGGCGACACCGTGACCGTCCACCTCGACGACGGCACCGCGGTGACGACGCCGAGCGTCGTGGCGGCCGTCGGCTCCTGGGCGCCCACGCTGGTCGGCGAGCTGTTCGCCGGACGCGGGGCGAGCCTCCCGGCCATCCGGGTCACGCAGGAGCAGCCGGCGCACTTCCCCACCCACCTGCCGGACGCCGCGTGGCCGTCGTTCGTGCACTACCCGCTCGACGGCGGGGACGTGTACGGCCTGCTGACGCCGGGCGAGGGCGTGAAGGTCGGGTTCCACGGCATCGGCCCGGTCGTCGACCCCGACGCTCGCGACCGGACACCGGTCGCCGCCGAGGTCGAGCGGCTGCAGGCGTACGTGGCCCGGTTCGTGCCGGGCGTCGATGCCACGGCTCCCGCGCTGATCAGCTGCTTGTACGACAACTCCCCGAGCGACGACTTCGTGATGGACCGCCGCGGACCGCTGACCGTCGCGACCGGGTTCTCCGGACACGGGTTCAAGTTCGCGCCGGTGCTCGGGGAGATGCTCGCGGACCTGGCGACCGGCGGGGTGCCGCACCCGCGGTTCGCGCTCTGAACCGTCTGGCCTGAGTACCGCCGCGCGTCAGCCCTGCTCGTGGTCGGCGCGCTCCGGGTCGTCTTGGGAGTCGTGGCGCCGGTCCTGCATGAGCTCCTTCGTGCGGAGCAGCCGCAGTGCCGTCACGAGCACCAGCCCACCGAGGACGTTGAACAGCAGCGTGTAGCCGAACCACCCGAGCCACTGCCCGTACGTGATGTCCTCGCCGGACTGGATCGCGCCGAACACGAGCAGCGAGTCCAGGATCGAGTGGAAGAGCTGCAGGCCGGCGAGCAGGAAGCCGCCCGCGACGGCGGCCACGAGCTTCGCCGGGTCCGAGTCGGTGCCCTGCTGCATGCGGGTCATCAGCGTGATGGTGCTGCCACCGAGGACGGCGAGCACGATGCTCTGCAGCCCGAACGGCGCGTCGATGAAGTGCCGGGCCGACTCCGCCAGGGTGACGTGCCACTGCGGGAACGCGTGCACGACGAGCCACATGAAGAGCCAGCCGCCCGCCAGGTTCGCCAGGAGCGTGCCGCCCCAGAGCTTCACGAGCTGCAGCACGGTCCCCTCGCGGGCGACCACGGCCGCGACCGGCATGAGGAAGTTCTCGGTGAAGAGCTCGCTGTGCGCCAGGTGCAGGGCGATGAAGCCGATGCCGAACGCGAGTCCGGCGAGCAGGTGACTGTCGGTCTCGGTGAGGACCGCCAGGTACGCCATCACGCCGAGGCCGACCTCGAGGCCGCCGAAGAATCCGGTGATCAGGACCGCACGGGTCGTCCGCTGGAGCCGCTCGGCGCCCTCCTCGATGGTCGCGTCGAAGGACTCGGCGAGCTCGTCCTCCACGGGTGCGTCGGTGGAGCCGAGTTCGCGTCGGCGGTCGTCGGTCATGGCGGCAACGGTAGGCGGAGGGTGATGTGCGCGGTGCCGAGGGTTGTGCGGCTGCCCCACCGGCTGCGGACAGCGTGGGGCCTACTGTCCCGTTCCCGGTCGGGTGGGCACAGCGGGCCCGAACTGAACGTGCCGCACCACGACGAGCGCGACGGTCGCCCCCGCGGCCGGGATCGCGAGGGTCAGGAACGCACAGCAGGTGATCAGGAGCACGCGTTCGTCACGCCCCGGATCGGCACCGAGCGGACCGGGGAGACGCGAGAACAGCACGATCACCGTGATCGTCACCGCGATCGCGACACCCCAGAGGACCCCTGCGAGCCAGGCGAGCCCGACGACGGCGCGCGAGCGGCGAGGGCGTGCGGCGGTCATCCCCTCATCCAACCCGGCGAGCGGGTTGCGCGCCGGTAGCGTGACCCCATGCGCGTCGTCATCGCACCGGACTCCTTCAAGGGCACCGCGTCCGCGGCCGACATCGCCGCGGCCGTCGCGGAGGGCTGGCGGACCGAACGGCCCGACGACGAGCTCGTCGTCCTCCCGATGGCCGACGGCGGGGAGGGCACGCTCGACGCGTTCGCCGCCGCCGTCCCCGGCAGTGAGCGCGTGCCGGTGCGGGTGACCGGACCAGACGGTCGCCTCGTCGACGCGGCCTGGCTCCAGCTGCCGGACGGCCGCGCGGTCGTCGAACTCGCGGCGACGAGCGGGGTCGGTCTGCTCGACGAGCCGGAGCCCGACTCCGCGCACACGACCGGCTTCGGGCAGGCGGTGGCGGCCGCGCTCGACGCCGGGGCGACCGGCCTCCTGCTCGGCATCGGCGGCAGCGCCTCGACGGACGGCGGGATCGGGGCGCTCCGGGCGCTCGGACTCGGGATCGCGCTGGACGACAGCGCCGACGCCGACGCCACGAGCGCCACCGGCGGCACCCTGCTCGACCACGTGGCCGCGGTCGACCGCACGTCGCTGCGACCGCTCCCCCCGCGCGGCGTCACCGTCCTCAGCGACGTCACGTCACCGCTGCTCGGGCCCGAGGGAGCGGCAGCGGTTTTCGGCCCGCAGAAGGGCGTGACCCCCGACCGCGTCGCCGTGCACGAGACACGTCTCGCCCGCTGGGCAGCGCACTTCCCCGAGGTCGACCCGGCGACACCGGGCGCCGGGGCCGCCGGCGGGACGGGCTTCGGCCTCCTCGCGTGGGGCGCACGTGTCGGGAGCGGCGCGGGAGCGGTCGCGGAGGCGCTCGGCCTCGCGGACGCCGTGGCCGCCGCCGACCTCGTGGTGACCGGCGAGGGGCGTTTCGACGGACAGACCGCGGCCGGCAAGACCCCGACGGTGGTCACGGCGATCGCGGCCGCTGCCGGGACGCCGGTCACGCTCGTCGCAGGTGACGTCGCTGCCCGCCTGGACGGGTTCTCGATCGCGGCCTCGCTCACGGTCATCGCCACGCAGACCACGGGCGAGCCCGACGATGCACTCCGCGACCCGCTGCGCTTCGCGCGCATCGCCGGCGAGCGGATGGCGCGCGCCCAGGGCTGACCTCGGCGGTCGGACGCGCCCGCGCCCGGCGCACGCCCGCGCTCGCCCGCGCCCGCGCTCACGTCCGGGCGAGCGAGCAGCCGCAGGACGAGCGGAGGGACCACGGGTCAGGAGCTGGCCCCGAGCGCGACAGCGAGCGATGGCCACGACGCGTACACACGGACGGGAGGCCCGGTACCAGCTGGCACCGGGCCTCCCGTCCGTGTCCCGCCGCTACCCGAGCCGACTCCGACGACGCCGCACGACCGCGACGGTCGCGGTGATCCCGGCGCCGAGCAGCACGAGCGCTCCGGCGACGAGGCCCCAGCGGGCCGGGTCGACGTCGGACCCGGTGGAGGCCAGGCCGCCCCAGCGCCCGGGCTCGGCCGGTGCGCGTCCGGCGTCCGCTGCGGGCCGGGCGAGCACCCGGAACGCGGCGCTCACCGTGACGGCCGACGTCGCACCGCGCGCCTGCACCTCGTGGGCACCGGGCCGTGCTGCCGACGGGACCGTGAAGGTGCCGCTGAGCACGCCGTCGGCGTTCGCGGTCACCGTGCCGAGCACGAGGGGCTTGCTGTGCAGGGTGAGGGTGACGCGCTCGTTCGGTGCGAAGCCGCTGCCGGAGTAGCCGACGACGGTGCCCTCGGTGCCGGCCTCGGCGAGGAGCCGGAACTCCGGCGCCCACGAACCGTGGCCGCCGCCGTGCCCCGGACCGCCGTTGCCGCCCCCGTTCCCGGAGCCGCCGCCGTTCCCGCCGCCGTTGCCCCCGCCGTTGCCCCCGCCGTTGCCGGGGACGACCACCTGGAAGGCCACGGTCGCCAGGGTCGCCGACCGGTCACCGATCGCCGAGACGCTGTGGCTGCCCGGACGACCCGGAGCCGTGACGTCGAAGGCGACCGACCCGTCGGCTGCGACGACCGCGGTGGTGCCGGTGACCTCTCCGTCGACGGTCACCGTGACGGTCTCACCGGCGGCGAAGCCGGCACCCGTGACGTGCACGGTGGCCCGCGGACGGACCCCCGACCCGGCCGAGGTGGTGAGCGTCGGCGTCCACACCGGAGCCGCCGCGATCTCGACCGGGGTCCGCACGCTCGTGCTGCCGGTGCCGTCGTCGACCGTGACCACGGCCTCCCGGCTGCCCGCCGTCGCGTAGGTGTGACCACCGGTGACGGTCGCGGTGCCGTCGGTGACCGTGACGATCGCCTCCTCGAGCGGGGACCCGTCGCCCCAGTTCACGGTGACGGTCGTGGTGCCGGTCCCGATCGTGCCGCCGGTGGCGGTCGCGAGCGTGCCCGAGACCTCCTCGCCGGCGGTGCCGCTCAGGCGTTCGCCGGCCGTGGCCGTGAGCGCCGTCGTCGGCACCCGGGTGCCGTTCGTCGCGATCGCGAAGACGTGGATCCGTCCTGCGCTCGACGGCGAGCCGGTCTGGGTCGGCAGGGTGATCGACACGGCCTGCTTGCCGGCGGGCACGGTGGTGACGGGGGTCGCGAAGACCCCTGCCGCGATCCGGTCGCTGCCGTTCACCCCGACGGTGCGGTGGTCGCTCGACGCGACGACCGTGTTCCCGAACCGCAGCGTCGCGAGCGAGGCCGCCCAGTCGCCGAACTCGATCGGCAGGTCGGCGGTGGTCCCGTCCGAGTACCGGATCGTGCCGACGGTCTGCTGCGCCCGCTCGTTGGCGGTGCCGATGACGGCGAGCTCGGTGATGTCCGTGCCCGTCGGGACCGGGATGGTCTGGCCGTTCCCGGTCGCGTTGTCCGGCTCGCCGGGCTCCACGGCGGGCAGGTCGAACGTCAGGTCGGTCCCCGGCACGGTGTTCGTCGTGCCCTGGACGAACCCGTCGGCGGCGAGCGCCGAGCGGGAGAACCCGCGGCCGCCGAAGTCGCAGTTCGCGGCCTGTCCCGGGTCACCGAGGCAGACGTTGTCGAACGCGCCCTGGAGGCTCGGTGCGGTGCGCGAGACCGTCACCGGGACGTCGGTGCTCGCCATCTCCGTGCCGGAACGGACGACGACGTGCACGGTGTGCTCGCCGACCGTCGTGAAGGTGTGCTCGCCGGGCACCTCCCAGGCACCGAGCGCCGACTTCGTCGGCGTCACCTGCTGGGGGTCCGACCCGTCCTGCCAGTCGACCGTCACCGTGTAGTCGGACGCCTCGGTGCCCGGTCCGGTGATCGCGGCGAGGTCACCCGTGAACGACTGCCCGACCTCCGCGGTGAGCCCGGGCGTCGGTTCGACGGCGAACGCACTGGTGGTCTTGCTGCTGTCGGCGAGGAGTTCGAACTCCCCGATCGACGGCGCCTTCCCCGTGCTCGTCCCGGTGACCGACAGGCGGTACCAGGTCAGCGCGGCAGGGTTCTCGATCGTGGTCGGACGAGTCTGGAGCGGCGCGTCGAAGGTGCTCTTCGCGACGGTCGACAGCGGCACCCACGTGCTGCCGTCGCTGGAGCCCTCGAGCTTCCACGAGGTGGGCTGGCCGCCGCTCGCCGCGGTGGTGAGCGTGTACTGGTCGACGGTCACCGGGCCCTGCGACGACTTCCACGTGATCGCCGGGGTGGCGCTCGAGAAGGTCGTCGCGGTGAGGGACTCGTCGTCGGTCAGTGCGCCGACGGCGGTGTCGTCGTCGCTCGTCGTGACCCCGAAGCCGGAGGTCGTGGCGTCGACGAGCGGCTTCGGCGCGACGGCCGGGGCGTCGAGCCCCTCGGCACCCTGGGTCTTGCCGGCACCCCAGTTCGACGCGGTCGACCCCATGCGGAAGTCGAGCGTGCCGCCCTTCGCGATGTCGGACTGCGCGATGACCGCACGGTCCAGGGGCTTCCCGTCGAACGAGGCCGACTGCACGTAGACGTTCTGCGCGCTGTTGCCCGCCGCGTTCACGCGCAGGTCGCCTCCGGGCAGGTGCACGGTCGCCTGCGAGAAGAGCGGCGAACCGATCGTGTACTGACCGGAGCCCTGGGCGAGCGGGTAGAGGCCGAGCGCCGAGAACACGAACCACGACGACATCTCGCCGTTGTCCTCGTCACCGGTGTAGCCCTGCCCGATGTCGCTGCCGACGAACAGGCGTCGCATGCTCTCGCGGACGACCTGCTGCGTGAGCGAGGGGTCGCCGGCAGCTGCCGCGATGTAGGGGATGTGGTGCGAGACCTGGTTGCTCATGCCGAGCTGGCCCATACGGACCGACCGCGCTTCGAGCATCTCGTGGATCTGCCCGCCGTAGGAGCCGACGTTCTCGGCCGTCTCCGGGGTGGCGTAGAACTCCTTGAGCTTCGCGATGAGCTGCTCGTCGCCGCCGTACAGGCCGGCGAGGCCCTGCACGTCGAACGGGGCGTGGAAGGCGAAGTTCCAGCCGTCCGTCTCGGTGAAGGCGCCGCCCCACTCGGCCGGGTCGAACTCGTCCGCCGGGACCTCGAACGACCCGTCGGCATTCCGGCCCTGGAAGAACCCGGCGTCCGCGTCGAACAGGTTGACGTAGTCCTCCGCCCGGTCGTGCAGGTACGCCGCGGCGGTCTCCAACTCCTCGACGCGGTCGGCGGGCGTGGCCGGGTCCTTCGCCAACGCCTCGGCCATCTCCGCGAGACCGTGGTCGTTGATGGTGCCCTCGAGCCCCCACGAGACGCTCTCGTGGAGCGAGTCCGGCACGTAGCCGAGGAAGGCGGACTGGTCGAGCGCCTTGCGTCCGGCGCCGGAGACGTCGGTCGAGACGGTCGTGGCGTTCTTGTACCCGGCGTCGAAGGCCTCGAGCGCGGTCTTCGTGTCCACCGCACCGTCGAGGTACGCGGTCGCGAAGGCGACGTCGGAGCTCGTGCCGGTCATCAGGTCGGCGTAGCCCGGCGAGGACCAGCGCGGCGTCCATCCGCCGTCGCGGTACTGCTGGACGAACCCGTCGACGAGCTCCTGCGCGACGTCCGGGTAGAGCATCGAGTAGAGCGGCCAGACCGTGCGGTAGGTGTCCCAGAAGCCGTTGTTGACGTAGACCTTGCCGGCCTTCACGACGGCGTTCGTCGTGGTGGCGGTCGCCGCACCCTTCGGGGCGACGTTCGGGCTGGCGTGCTCCCAGACGGGTGCCCCGGCGGTGCCGGTGTTCTCGTGCTGCGAGTTCGGGTAGAGGTTCATCCGGTAGAGCGAGCCGTAGAGCGCCTGGAGCTGCGTGTCGCTCGCGGCGGACTGCGGCACGGTGACGACACCGAGCCGCTCGTTCCACTGGGCGGCGGCGGCCTGCTGGACCTGCTCGAACGACTTGCCGGAGAGCTCGAGGTCGGCGTTGTGCCGCGCCTGGTCGAGGGAGATGAACGAGGTGGCGAGGCGGAGCTCGACGACGTGGTCGCCGGTCAGCCCGGAGAACGAGGCGTAGCGGGCGCTGCTGCGGTCGCCCGCGGCGGTGCCGGTGCCGGACGGGTCCGTGTCGAACCGACCGGCGAAGAACATCCGCGTGGCTCCGACGGACAGGCCGGAGCCGCCCTCGGTCCACCCGGTCACGGTGCCGTCGTCGCCCATCGTGATCGAGGTGCGCTCGTCGGAGCCGACGTTGTCGAGGACGACGCTGCCGCTGCTCGCCGGGAAGGCGAACCGGAGCACGGCGCCGTGGTCGCTCGGGGTGACCTCGGCCACCGTCCCGGACGTGGTCTTCACGGAGTACAGGTCCGGTCGGGCGACCTCGTCGGCGTGGTCGAACGTGAGTCCACGGGAATCGAGGGAGGCGTTCGGCGTCGCGCCCGAGGTCGACGGCATGATCGCGAGCTGGTTGCGGTCACCCATCCACGGGCTCGGCTCGTGGGAGATGCCGATGCCCTGGAGGCGCGGCAGGTTGTCGGCGTCGTTGTCGGACTGCCACGAGTACTCCCACGACTGGCTCGACGCGTCCGTCATCGGCGTCCAGAAGTTGAAGCCGTTCGGGACGGCCGCGGCGGGGATGTTGTTGCCCCGCGAGAAGCCGCCGGAGGAGTTCGTGCCGCGGCGGGTGTCGACGTAGTCCGTCAGGCTCGAGCCGTCGATGCGCTCGGCCGCCGGGTCGATGCGGATGTCGTCCACCCAGCCCTGGAACTTCGTCGACGCGCTGGTGCCCGCGGCGTCGTCGTCGTACGTGAACAGCACCTTGTCGACGGTCTTGCCGGCGAGTGCGCCGAGCGGGATCCGGATGGAGTTCCACTGGTCGACGAAGAAGACCTTGCCGGCACCGAGGGCCTCCGCCGACACGCGGTTGCCGTTCTCGTCGGTGACCTGCGGGTCCGCGGAGACGAGCGAGCCGTCGCTGAGCTGCAGGTCGACCGCGGCGTAGGTCGCCGGGTAGGTGGTGTCCCCGTTCAGCTCGGGGAAGAGCTTGTAGCTCAGCTCGCTGTCCGCGGTGATCGGCATCGCGACGTCGTCGTAGAGGACGTTCGTCGCGCTCGCCGGACCGGCGGCGACGTGTGCGCCGGCGTAGCGGAGCGCCTTGGTCCCGCTGAAGCCGACGGTCGAGCGGATGTTGAGTCCAGACACCGGACCGTTACCGACCCGGGTGACCATCGGGCTGGGCGGGGGCGGGGTCGTCGATCCGTCGGAGATGCTCCAGTCGGCGAGCTGGGTGATCCCGTCGCCGCTGTTCTTCGTGATGCGGAGGCGGTACCGGTCGTACGAGCCGGGCGTCGCCGCGGTGTACGTGTTCGTCTTCCCACGGCCGCTGAAGGTCTGCGCGGTCTGCGTGTCCACCGTGGTCCACGTGGTGCCGTCCGTCGAGCCCTCGAGCGTCCACGCCGACGGGTCACGGCCGGGGGCGTCGTTGGCGCTCGTGAGCGAGTACGCCCGCAGCGTCTCGGGCTGGTCGAGCCGGTAGGTGACGACGCCGGTGTTCCGGAAGGCGAGCCACTTCGAGCCCGCGTTCCCGTCGGCCAGGCCGGCGGCGACCTCGTTCGGCGGGTTCTCGGCGTCGGCGGTGACGCCCGTGACGTGACCGAGGAGGCTCCCGGGCGGCAGCGTCGACCCGGTGACGGTCGTCGACGGCGTCAGCGGGGTGTTCGCGAGGGGCGCCGTGTCCCCCTCCTCGAAGGAGGTGGTGAAGGGTCCGGACGCGGCCTGCGCCGGCACGGCCCCGAGGAGCGCACCCGATGCGGCGAGCGCCGCCCCGAGCACGACGGCCGTGGCACGGGTCCCGAACCCGCCGCGCCGACCGCTGATCTGGTGCATGGTCCGGCTGCGCCGGGAACCGAATGACGACATCGTCACCTTCCGAGATTGGGGAGGAGTGACGCCGCGTCGACCATGACAGCGTTGTCACACCCGACGTTTCTAACGGTTCCGTGTGAGTCGTGTCAAGGAACGCCCAGCAAACCGGACAACCGTACGATGACGGGGTGAGCACCGAGCGACCCACGCTGCGCGCCGTCGCCGAGCGCTCCGGCGTCAGCATGAAGACGGTCTCACGCGTGGTGAACGGCGAGCGGTACGTCGCCGCCGACACCGCGGCACGGGTCCTGACCGTCGCCGCCGAGCTCGGGTTCCGCCCGAACACGCTCGCGCGCGAGTTCCGCGCCGGTGGACGGTCCGCCACGATCGGGCTCGTCACCGGCGACGTCGCGAACCCCTTCTACTCACGCATCGCGCGGGGCGCCGAGCGCGCACTCCGCGCACCGGGGCTGAGCCTGCTGTCCACCTCGAACGACGAGGACGCCGACCGGGAGCGCACCCTCGTGGCGCAGCTCGTCGAACGCCGTGTCAGCGGCCTGCTCGTCGTGTCCGCCGACGACGACCACTCCCTGATCGCCCGCGAGCGGGCCCTCGGCACGCCCGTGGTGTTCCTCGACCGCGCACCGGCGGACGTCGACGCCGACTCGGTCGTCCTCGACAACGCCGGCGGCATCCGGACCGCGGTCGAGCACCTGCTCGAACGCGGACACCGCCGCATCGGCCTGGTCGGCGACCTCAGCCGACTGTCGACCCACCGCGAGCGCGTGCACGCGTTCGGCGACGCCATGCGCGCGGCCGGCGTGCCGGACTGGCAACGGTGGGTGCGCAGTGACTCGCACGACCTCGACGAGGCCTCGCGTGCCGTGCGCGACCTGGTCGACGCCCCGGAGCCGCCGACCGCGATCGTCACCACGAACAACCGGATCACGACCGGGGCACTCCGCGCACTCGTCGACCGCACGGACCGGCCCGCCCTGGTCGGCTTCGACGACTTCGACCTCGCGGACGTCCTCGGCATCACGGTCATCGCCTCCGATCCGGACGCCATGGGCCGGGTCGGGGCCGAGGAGCTCCTGGCACGCATCGCCGGCGACGACGGGCCCCCGCGGCACCACGTCCAGCCGGTGCGGTTGGTCGTCCGGGCCTCCAGCAGCACGGCCCGCTGACCCCCCGGACCGCGAGGGGTGCTCCGTCCGTACCTGTCTCAGGTCGGGCGACGGGGGCAGGATCGACGGTGGGCCGCACCCGGCCCGTCATCCCCACCCCACGAGGAGACCCTTGCGCACCGTCAACGCGTACGCGGCACCGTCCGCGACCGAACCGCTCGTCAAGACCACCATCGAGCGCCGCGACCTCCTGCCCGGCGACGTCATGATCGACATCGACTACGCCGGCATCTGCCACTCCGACATCCACACCGTCCGCGGCGAGTGGGGCGGCATCGAGTACCCGCAGGTCGTCGGTCACGAGATCGTCGGTCACGTCTCCGAGGTCGGCTCCGACGTCACGAAGTACCGCGTCGGCGACCTCGTCGGCGTCGGCTGCATGGTGAACTCCTGCCGCGAGTGCGAGCAGTGCCTCGCCGGCCAGGAGCAGTACTGCCTGCAGGGCAACACCGGCACCTACGCCTCGGTCGACCGCGCCGACGGCACCATCACGCAGGGCGGCTACTCGCAGGCCGTCGTCGTCGACCAGGACTTCGTCCTCCGCGTCCCCGAGTCGCTCGACATCGAGCGGGTCGCGCCGCTGCTCTGCGCCGGCATCACGCTGTACTCGCCGCTGCGCCACTGGAACGCCGGCCCCGGCATGCAGGTCGCGATCGTCGGCCTCGGCGGACTCGGCCACATGGGCGTGAAGATCGCCGCCGCCCTGGGTGCCGAGGTCACCGTCCTGTCGCAGACGACCTCCAAGAAGGAGGACTCGCTGAAGTTCGGCGCGAAGGCCCACTACGCGACGAAGGACCCGGAGACGTTCGAGGAGCTGCGCGGCTCGTTCGACCTCATCATCAACACCGTCTCGGCGAAGATCGACATGGCCGCACACCTGAGCCTGCTCAAGGTCGACGGCACGATGGTCAACGTCGGGGCGCCGTCCGAGCCCCTCGAGGTCCCGGCGTTCGCGCTGCTCCCGGGCCGCCGCAGCTGGGCGGGCTCGTCCATCGGCGGCATCCGCGAGACCCAGGAGATGCTCGACTTCTGCGCCGAGCACGGCATCCTGCCGGAGACCGAGCTCATCAGCGCCGACCAGGTGAACGAGGCCTACGAGCGCGTCCTGAACTCGGACGTCCGCTACCGCTTCGTCATCGACGCCGCCACGCTCGCCTGACGACGCCTCCCCTCCCGTCCGGCGGTCGCCGGCCGGGACGCACCGGACGGGAGGCCCGCCACCTGCTGGTGACGGGCCTCCCGTCCGACTCCGACCCCGTCGCGATCCTGACCGGAACCTCCGTACCCGCCCCCGAAGGTCCACGGAACGCCGTCCACCGGGGCACACCGCGCCGGGCGACTCGCATCCGGACGCCGCTCCGGGAGAAGGTGAGAGCATGACGACCCCGGAGACCCCGGCGCCCGCCGCCGCCATCGTCGCCGTGTCGGGGACCGACACGGGTGGCGCGATCCAGGACCTCGCCGGCATGTACGCCGGGCGCGCCTGGTACTCCTCGCCGATCGACCGTGACTACTGGTACAAGTACGTCGGCGTCGGTGACGACCGGATGAGCATCCGTCGCTCCCAGATGCACGGCCACCTCCGCGGCGACGTCGCCGTCGAGGGCGAGGTCGTCGTGCAGTGGATCGACGCCGGTCGTGCCCGCGTGGACGTCGGCCGGGACGAGGTCCGCATGCAGCCGGGCGTCCCGACCCTCTTCCCGGTCGAGCAGCGCTTCGAGATGGAGTACGAGGACTGGGACCAGCGCCTCGTCCACCTGCGCCGGGACCTCGTGCTCGACGTGGCCGCCGAGCAGTTCCTGGTCGACGGCACCCTCGCGTTCGACCGCCGGACGCCACCGACGGCCGCGGCCATCGAGGTCTGGCGCGGCTCCGTCGCCGCCGCCGTCCGCTCGCTCCGGGTCGACGGCCCCTCGTCGCTCGCGTGGCACGAGGCGCAGCGCGACGTCGCTCGGTCCCTGTTCGGGCTGTACCGGTTCCAGGGCGAGACGCAGCCGGACGGGTACGGCGAGCGCCGCAACGCCCGACTCCGCGCCGCGGTGGAGTTCCTGCACGAGCACGCCGGCGAGCCCCTCAGCGTGTCGGACATCGCCCGCGCCGCCGACCTGAGCGTCCGGGCACTGCAGGAGTCGTTCCAGCGGACGCTCGACCGCACCCCGATGAACTACCTGCGTGAGGTCCGCCTGCGGCACGTCCGGGCGGACCTGCTGGCAGCGGAGCCGGGGTCGGCCTCGGTCGCGGAGATCGCCTCGCGGTGGGGGTTCAGCCACATGGGGCGGTTCTCCGGCGAGTACCTGAACCGGTTCGGCGAGTACCCGCGGCAGACGCTGCGGCACTGACCGGTCGACCGGTGCCGGTGCCGGTGCCGGTGCCTCAGCCGACCTCGTCGCCCGTCGGCAGCGCGCTGCACCAGTCGATCGCGGTCCCGGCCAGCGAGGCCTCGAGCGCGCCCGAGGTGGCATCGACCACGCTGACGAGCGCACCGTCGGACGACTGCGTCGCCACGGCGACGAACTGCCCGTTCGGCGACGGGCAGACCGCGGTGATGCTCGCGTCGTCGGGCACGGTCACCGCGAGCCGGGAGGCCCGCGCCCCGTCCACCCGCAGGATGCGCGCGGCAAGGGTCCCGTCCTCGCGGACCGAGCCCACCACCCGCAGGTAGACGTCCTCCGCGATCGGGGCGATCCGCCCGAGGTACGCCGAGTCGGTGCTGGCCGCCGGTGCCGGCAGGTCCGTCCGCTCGCCGTCGGTCAGGTCGAGCTGGACGATCCCGTTGCCGGTCTCGACCACGGCGGTCGTGCCGGAGCCGACGAAGCCGTGCAGGTAGGTCGCCGACCCCAGCCGGACGGCGTCGTTCCGACCGCTCATGTCGACGAGCACGAGGTCGTCGGCGCCGGTCCGGACGAGGGCGCTCGCGGTCCGGGGCACGTACGCCCACTGTGCCACGGAGATCGGGGTCGCCCCGGCCGTCGGGGTGCCGTCGGCGGCGACGGGTTCGGGCTGGTGCGTGCCGGTGAGGTCGACGACGTACAGGCCGACGTCCTCGGAGCGCCCGGAGGACGTGTCGGCGTACACGAACCCGAACGAGGAGCCGTCGTCGGCCGCGTGCAGGGCCTTCGCGGAGCCGCGGGAACTCGGCATCGACAGGCGTTCGACGGGCACGGCGTCGTCCTGCACCCCGCCCGCGAGCGGCACGATGTCGATGGCGGACCCGCCGTCCCGGTCGTCCCGGAGCACGACGAGGGAGCGGGCCAGGACGGCGTACTCCGTGATGCCCTGCGCGCGGTACACGGTCCGCGAGCCCGCGGCGCCGAGGCCCCGGCGGACGATGCTGTCCGGACCGCCGTCCGTCCCCGGCACCACGGCCAGGACGTCCGTGGTCCCGGTGCGGATCGTCGTGCGCAGTTCCGACGTCGCAGCCTGTCCGGGTGCCCGCACCCCGCGGACGGTGAGCGTGTACTCGCGGTCGTAGGCGAGCGGTCCGGCGAACTCGACGGCGACGGTGTTGCCGCTCGACGTGACCGAGAACGGTGCCGCGGGGCGGACGCGCACGGCGGAGGCGGGCACCTGCTGTACGGCCTGGTTCGCGGTGAGGATGACCCGCTGCGCCGGTCGGGTGACGAGGTCGCCGGCGTCGTAGGACACCGAGCGCAGCCGGGGCCCCTGCTGCGTCCCCACCACGGCGGCGAGCGCGGCGATGACGGCGAGCACCAGGACCGTGGCGACGAAGCGGCGACGGAAGCGGTGCGCGACCGGGCGACGCGGACGGGACTCAGTACTCATACGGGTCCGAGGGCTGCTCGACCGGGCTGACCCGGGCCGCGCGGATGACGAGGCGGGCGTCCGAGGCGGTGTCCGGGTTCGCGGCGAGGGCACCCTCGACCCGGACCCACTCGCCCTCCTGCGGGGAGGCGTCGTCGGTCGTCACGCCGATGCCGACCGGCTGGGCGTCGACGGCGCAGCAGCTGACCACGAAGCGAGTGAGCGTGAAGGACCCGTCGGATCCCGGGACGACGAACCCGGTCAGGGTGAGCTTGCGGCCGACGAGCGCGGTCGTGTCGGTCGTCTGCCGGATGAGCGCCGCCCAGTCCTTCACGCCGTACTCGGACGTGTCGACGGACTCGCTGCCCAGGAGCGTCACCGGCGCACCGGTACCCGTCGCGTCGGACAGCGAGGCCGACCCGACGCTCCGCTGCTGGGCGGTCCGGGCGGAGAGGGTGGTCGGCGGCAGGACGAGCATCGCCACGACGGTGCCGATCGTGACGAGCGCCGCGACGGACCCGAGCACCACGTGCAGCAGGCGCCCGCCCTCGGCCGGCCGCGGTTCCGGGTCACCGTCGTGCGCGTGGGCGCCGTGGCGGGCGACCACGACGAGCCCCGCGATCGACGCGGGCACGGCGACGGCGGCGAGCACGAGGGTGAAGGTGGCGTAGCGGGGGTTGATGTACAGGTCGAGGTGGTCGGCGATGCCGAGCCACAGGGTGCCGACGGCCACGGCCAGCACCGACCCGAGACCGAGCAGGGTGCGGCGCAGCGCGGTGCGCTCAGACGAGGACATTCATCACCAACCCGACGGTCGCGGCGAACAGGACACAAACGACGGCGAGCAGCACCAGGAAGCGTGCCCGGAACGTCGTGCGGAGGAGGGCGATCATCTTGACGTCGATGATCGGCCCGATGATGAGGAACGCGGTGAT
Source organism: Curtobacterium sp. MCBD17_023 (assembly GCF_003224415.1). NCBI lineage: Bacteria > Bacillati > Actinomycetota > Actinomycetes > Micrococcales > Microbacteriaceae > Curtobacterium > Curtobacterium sp. MCBD17_023. The sequence continues at coordinate 21,023 of NZ_QKLJ01000006.1, read as the reverse complement.
CGACCCCGGCAGGAACGTCGACGCGAAGGACAGCGCGAAGAAGGCGTCCACGTTGGAGCACAGCGACACGGTCATCGCGAGGAGGATCATCGCCAGCACCGACAGCACCGGGTTCGCCCCCACCGCGACGAGGGTGCTCCGCGGCACCGCGACCTGGATCGCCGCCGCCAGGCCCGCACCGACGAACAGGGCCGGCATCATCGTCGCGGTCTCGCCACCGAAGTGCGACGCGCTCTCCCGCCACTTGTCGCGCACCGGTGGGGCACCGACGGCCGCGCGGCACCGGGCCTCGAACGCGGGGAGGAGCAGGTCGGCGGGTCGGCGGTGTGCGGCGACGATCCAGCCGACGAGGTTCGCGACGACGAAGCCGCCGACGATCCGGGCGGGGAGGATCCACCCGGACCACCCGAATGCCTGCGCGGTGCTGATGATGACGAGCGGGTTGAGGATGGGCGCCGCGACGAGGAACGTGACCGCCTCGGCCGGGGTGAACCCGCGGAGCATGAGGCCGCGCGCGAGCGGGACGTTGCCGCACTCACACACCGGGAAGAGCATGCCGATCAGGGAGATCACGGCTCGGCGCGGGATCGGCCGGGTCGGCAGGATCCGCTCGAGGACGCCGTGCGGGACCCACACCTCGACGACGATCGACAGGACGATGCCGAGCACGACGAACGGCAGGGACTCGACGACGAGGCTGATCGCGAGCGTCAGGAAGTCCTGCAGCACGTCCGGCAGCCCCGCGGTGCCGACCGCCGGGGAGACGATGCGGACGGCGAGGAGCGCCACGACGGCGGCGAGCACCAGACCGGGACCGGTGAGGCTGCGGGAGCGCGTCGTGACGGGGCGGGCGCGGGTGCTCGTCACCCGGACAGGATAGGCGAACCGGGCGCCGAGGACCCCGACCGGCGGGCCCGTGCCCTGCCCGACGGCGGAGACCCCTCATCCACGGCGGCCGACCCCGGCGCGGCGGTGCGGCGGTGCGGTCAGCGTGTCGTCGTGAGTCCGTCCACGTGCCGGTCGAGGACGGTGATCGCCCGGTCCCCCGCCGCGCCGGGCTCGAGCCGGGCGACGTGCATCGCGAGGCCGTCGATGAGGGCGTGCAGCCGCTGCGCCTCGTACTCGCGGTCCTCCTCGGGCACGCCGAGCATCGTGAGGACGCGCTCGCACCACTCCCGCATCTCGGCGACGACGCGGTCGAGCGTCGGCCGGAGCTCCCGGTCGGTGAGCGCGGCGTTCCCGAGCGCCAGGTAGACGTCGAGCTCGACCACCCGCTCGGCGTCGAGCGGCAGCAGTTCGACGAGCACGGCGCGGACGCGGTCGCGGGCCGGCAGGTCGTCCGGGATGGCGGCGATGCGCTCGCGCGTGCGGTCGAAGACCAACGCGATGGCGTGCTCGCGGACGCTCGCCTGGGTCGGGAACGCGTACCGGACGGTGCTCGGCGGCAGTCCGGCCTCGGCGGCGACGTTCCGGACGGACAGTGCGCCCAGGCCGTCACGGGCCAGGACCCGGTGGGCGGCCTCGGAGACGGTCCGACGGCGTTCCCCGAGGTCGATGCTGCGCGCCATCCGGCAATGTTCGCACAGTCGTACGACTTCGTGCTAGAACTGGGGGTCGTGAAGTCGCACACTCGTACGACTTCGGATCGGAGGAGCACATGGCGTGGGTCGTCCTGGTGCTGTCGGGCGTGCTCGAGGCCGTCTGGGCCACCGCGCTCGGCGCGTCGAACGGGTTCAAGCGGGTGGTGCCGACGATCGTCTTCGTCGCCGGCATGGCCCTGAGCATGGTTGGGCTCGCGTTCGCCATGAAGGAGATCCCGGTCGGCACCGCCTACGCCGTCTGGGTCGGCATCGGGGCGTCGCTGACCGTCCTCGTCGCGATCGCCCGTCGGCAGGAGGCCGCGTCCGTCGCCCGGATCGCGCTGGTCCTCGGCCTGGTCGCGTGCGTCGTCGGACTCAAGGTCGTGAGCTGATGGCCTGGGTCGTCCTGTTCGTCAGCGCCGCGTTCGAGACCGTCTGGGCCACCGCCCTCGGCGAGAGCGACGGGTTCACCCGGCTCGGCCCGACGCTCGTCTTCGCGGTCACGATCGTCCTGAGCCTGGGTGCCTTCGGGTACGTGCTCCGGCACATCCCGATCAGCACCGCCTACGCGGTGTGGACCGGCACCGGCGCGGCCCTCACCGTCCTGTGGGGCATGGCGACCGGCGCCGAACCGGTCACCGTCCTGCGCGTGGTCTTCATCGCGGGCATCGTCGGCTGCGTCGTGGGCCTCAAGCTCGTGCCCGCGCGTCCGGCCCCGCCGCGCGGCTCGGCTCGGCGGACGGCGCGGCCGGAGCGGGCGGCGGACACCACCCGCTGAGCCGCGGCAGGGCCGTGGCGCCGCCCGCGCGAGCAGACGACGGACGGGAGGCCCGGTGCCAGCTGGCACCGGGCCTCCCGGCCGTCAGGTCGACCCCGGACCGATCAGACCGAGGCGCCGGTCCACTCGTCGAGCGCCGCGACGTGATCGGCGCCGGCAGTGCCGGCCGCCTGGGCGGCCGCCACCCGCTCGAGGTGCGTCGGCGGGTTCGCCGGCACGTGTTCGGGGCGGTCGGCCTCGTTGATGCGGCGGAGCTCCGGGACGATGTCCTCGGCCAGGATGTCGATCTGCTCGAGCACCGTCTTGAGCGGCAGGCCCGCGTGGTCGATGAGGAAGAGCTGGCGCTGGTAGTGCCCGACGTGGTCCTTCATGGTCGCGTACCGGTCGATGACCTGCTGCGGCGAGCCGACGGTGAGCGGCGTCTGCGCGGTGAAGTCCTCCATCGAGGGGCCGTGGCCGTACACCGGGGCGTTGTCGAAGTAGGGACGGAACTCGCCCCAGGCGTCCTGCGAGTTCTTCCGGGCGAAGAACTGCCCGCCGAGGCCGACGATCGCCTGGTCCGCGCGCCCGTGACCGTGGTGCTCGTAGCGCTGGCGGTACAGCCCGACCATCTGCTCGGTGTGCTGGATGGGCCAGAAGATGTTGTTGTGGAAGAAACCGTCGCCGTAGTAGGCGGCCTGCTCGGCGATCTCCGGGGTGCGGATCGACCCGTGCCAGACGAAGGGCGCCACGCCGTCGAGCGGACGCGGCGTCGAGGTGAAGCCCTGCAGCGGTGTGCGGAACTGCCCCTGCCAGTCGACGACCTCGTTCTCCCAGAGCTGGCGGATGAGCGCGTAGTTCTCGACCGCCAGGTTGAGGCCCTGCCGGATGTCCTTGCCGAACCAGGGGTAGACGGGGCCGGTGTTGCCGCGGCCCATCATGAGGTCCATGCGGCCGTCGGAGATGACCTGGAGCATCGCGTACTCCTCGGCGATCCGCACCGGGTCGTTCGTCGTGACGAGCGTGGTCGACGTCGAGAGGGTGATGTCCTTCGTGACGCCGGCGAGGTAGCCGAGCATCGTCGTGGGGCTCGACGCGACGAACGGCGGGTTGTGGTGCTCGCCGGTCGCGAAGACGTCGAGACCGGCCTGGTCCGCGTGCTGCGCGATGGTCAGGATGTCCCGGACACGCTGGGTGTCGTCCGGCGTGGTTCCCGTGGTGGGGTCGGTCGTGACGTCACTGACCGTGAAGATCCCGAACTGCATGATGCGCCGCCTCCGTCGTGTGCTGGCTTCCGTGCCGTTCTATGCGTTTGCATCGAACCGACGGGTACAACGTAGCGCACGTCACGGCATTCCCGCCAGGCGCGGGCGGGCGTTCCCGCCAGGCTCGTGCGAGCGTTCCCGCCACGCGTGGGCGGCGACGGCCAGGAGGCTCCGGTCGCCTCAGACGCGGACGGCCGGCCCGTCCGGACGGGTCGTGCGCGGCACGGTGTGCATCCCGTCCGCCAGCCACACCGCGGTGATGACGGCGAGGACACCCGCCGACGAGGCCATGCGCCCGGCGAGGAGCATCGCCCCGTGGTCGCCGCCGGTCGTCCCCACGAGCAGGGCGACCACCCCGACGAGGACCGTCGCGGCGACCGCGAGCAGCAGCACGACCGTGACGACCCGGCGCGGGCCGCGATGCCCGTCACGGTCCCCCCGCGTGCCCCGGTCGACGGCCGGCCCGACCGCCCGGACGAGACCGAGCCAGAACAGGGCGACCGCACACGCACCGATGATGTCGCTCACCCGGTGCCAGCCGTACACCACCGTCTGGTTCGCCACGAAGACGGCGTACACCGCTCCGACGACCAGGACCACCGGACGGAGACGTCGCGGCGTCACCATGAGCACGGCGAAGAGCGCGGCGAGGGCGATGGTCGCGTGCCCGGACGGGAACGAGTTGGGCGTCGGTGACTGGGCGATCTCCGGGCGCTCGGCGATACGCTTGAGCAACGTCGAGGTGGCCGCGGACGCGAGCACCACGAAGCCCGCTCCGAGCCCCACGGCGAGCCGCCTGCGTGCGAACGCGACGGCGGCGATCACGACGACCAACAGCAGGATCACCGGGACCGAGATGACGTTGAGGGCGGTGTCCGACCCGAACAGGTCGGACTCGCGGACACCGCCGAGTGCGGCGTCCTCGATCCGCTGCCCCGTCGGCGTCAACACCGCGACCGCGTAGACGGAAGGCACGATCACGAACCCCAGAGCCGCGAGCAGCGCCCACCGGAATCTCCGGGACACGCTCGGTCCACGTCCGTCGTCGCGGGACTCCGGCGCGGTGCGCTCGGGGGTCCGGATCACGGGCATCGTCCTCCTCGGAGTCATCGTCGTCGGTCTCGCCGTCCGCCTGCTGGGCGGGAAGCGATTCGGTCGGTCGGGGTCCGACACGATACCGTTGCAGCGCCCGTCGGGAGCTGGGAGCACCGGCCTCCGGAGCGGGGCCACGGCCCTCCTGCGACAGGTGTCCGGACAGCACGCCTCCGGACAGCGTGACACAGGTCGCGGTGGCGGGCAGCCGTACAGCGCGATCGTCGCGCAGGAAGAGGAGACCGAAGTGGCCATCAAGGAACCGGGCATCACCGCCTCGCCGAACCGCGCACTGGCGATGACCGCCGGCACGTTGTTCGCGATCTGGGGCTTCCTGGGCTTCTTCTTCGCCCAGGACAACGGTGGACAGTTCTTCAGCCGCGAGGGTGGGTTCCTCTGGAACTCCTTCATGCTGAACCCCGCGCTGTGCGCGATCTGGGCGCTCCTGGCCGCCGCGTTCTTCATCGTGGGCCTCGGCAACACGGTCGGGTCCCGTGCGGTGAACCTGGTCATCGGTGTCGTGCTGCTCGTGCTCGCCGTCTACGGCTTCGTGTTCTCGGCCACCTCGGCGAACGTCCTCGCGCTGAACACGACGGACAACGTCTTCCACGCGATCGTCGGCGTCGTCCTGGTCCTCACCGCGCTGGGTGCCGACAAGGAGAACCTCCGCGCGCTGCGTGCGGCCCGCGCCTGACCCGCACCTCCACGACGACGCCCGTCTGCCGATCAGGCAGGCGGGCGTCGTCGTTCAGGAGGCGTCGGACTCCGGCGTCCCGGCGGGTTTCGGCGCCTCGAGCTGGGTCGCGACGACGCGGGGCGACTCGGACATGAACCGCCGCACGTCCAGGTCGACGATGATGTCGGCCGGTCGGAGGGGGCGCGTCAGGTACAGCCCGTCGAGTGACGTCAACCGCGACAGCGCCACGTAGGTCTGGCCCGCGCTGAACACCCGGTTGCCGAGGTCCACCACCGCACGGTCGTAGGTGCTGCCCTGCGACTTGTGGATCGTGACCGCCCAGGCGAGCCGGAGGGGGAACTGCTGGAACTCCCCCACGGTGTCCTTCTTCAGTTCCTTCTTGTCCGGATCGTAGGAGTACTTGAACTTCTCCCACACCGAGGGCTGCACCTCGAAGTCCTCGCCGTCGACGCTGACCCAGACCGTGTCCCGGATGCTCCGCACGATGCCGAGCGTGCCGTTCACCCAGCGCTGGTCCGGGTCGTTCCGGAGGAACATGACGTGCGCGCCCGGCTTGAGTTCGAGCGCTTCGTCCGCGGGGAAGTTCCGCCCACCGAAGTCGCCGTTGACGTCGGCTCTGGCGGTCTTCAGCTTGCCGGGCAGCCGTTCGAGGGCGGCCTTGTTGATCCGCGCCACGGTGTCGTTCCGCGTGGCGAGGGTGATGGCGTCGTCCGGGGCCGGACGGGCGCCGGCGGCGTTGAGCTGCCCCGCGACGTCGGCGGTGACGCGGCCGTGGCGGACGGCCGTGAGCATGGCGGCGAAGGCGTCGTCGCGCTGGCGGTGCACCGTCGCGAGCTCGATGATGTGCAGTTCGGCCTCGAGCCACACCTTCGCGTCGAAGAACCACATCGACCGGTAGTGGTCGGTGAAGTAGGCACGCTCGTCGCCGTCGCCGGGCACCGGCGGCAGCTGGTACGGGTCGCCGAACATGACGACCTGCACGCCGCCGAACGCCTCGGACTGGCGTCCGCGGGCCTTGCGCAACGACCGGTCCATGGCGTCGAGCAGGTCCGCGTTCACCATCGAGACCTCGTCGATGACCAGGGTGTCGATGGTGTTGAGGAGCTTCCGGGTGTCGGGCCCCTGCCGCAGCTCGGCGTCGGCGATCAGGCCGATCGGCAGGCGGAACAGCGAGTGGATGGTCTGTCCGCCGACGTTCAGCGCAGCGACCCCGGTGGGCGCGCAGATCACGACCTGCTTCTCGGTGTTCCAGGACAGGTGGTTGAGCAGCGTCGACTTGCCGGTGCCGGCGCGGCCGGTGATGAAGACGTGGTCGCGGGTCGACTCGATGTACTCGAAGACGGCCCGCTGCTCCGCGGAGAGTTCGACGCTCACGGTGCGCTCGACCCGCTCGGGACGGGTGCCACGGTCGGGAGGCCCGTGTCCGGTCCCGCCAGGGCGTCCCCGCCGGTCTGCTGCGTGCGGCGGAGGCGCACGAGTCCGACCACCACCACGGCCACCACCACGAGCACCCCGGCGAGGATGAGGACGACACCGCCCCGCGCCTGGTCGACGAGCGGGTCCGGTCCCCAGGTCCGGCCCATCGCTCCGAACCAGGACGCCTGCAGCAGCCCGAGCGGCCCCTGCATGGCGATCCCGAGCGACACCGTGCCCGCGGCGACCACGACGGCTCCGGCGCCGCGCACCAGGAACGCCGCGGTCGACGGACGGCGGGCACCGATGGCGACCGGCGTGAGGAGCGTGGGCAGCGCGAGGAGGCCGACGACCAGGAACACGAGGTCCACGATGGTGCGGCCCGTCGCGTCGCTGACGGACCAGCGGAGCACGTCGGTGGCGTAGAGGCCCCACCAGATGCCGGCGAGCAGCACGAACGCCGGGAACGGCTGGACGAGGTAGCGGACGACGGCGTTGTCGACGAGGACGGTGGTCCACTCGCGGACGCCGGCGCTGTCGTCCTCCCGCGGCAGCACGGCCGCACGGATGAGCTGGACGGGCGCTGCCGCCCAGACGAGCGCGGGCACGACGAGGCCGAGCAGCACGTGGGCGCCGATGTTCGCGGAGACCAGGAAGCGGTCGTAGGTGTGGAGCGCACCCGACGTCGCGACGACGAGTGCCACGATCGCGATGCCGGCGGCGACGGACCGGCGGACGGGCCAGGCGCGGCCCTGCCGGCGCAGGCGGACGACCCCGGCGGCGTACGCGGCGACGAGCAGCACCCCTGCCATGAGCCAGAAGAGGTCGACGTTCCCGTTCGTCAGCCACCCCCACGTGCCGGGTGCGGCCGGGAGCGGGTCGTCGGTCAGGATCTCGGCCGGGGTCGGGTCGCTGGTCTTGCTCAGTGCGAGCTGCCCGGCCGGGGTCGCGGTCCGGCCGAGGGCGGCGGCGAACCCGGAGGCGACCCCCATCACGGCGAGCTCGACGACCACGAGCGTCCAGAACGGCCGGACGCGCGTCGGGCTGGTCGTGAGCGACGCGATCGCCCGGCGACGGTGCACCGCCCCGATGACCCCCATCGCGACGATGGCGCCCACCTTGACGAGCACCAGGACGCCGTACGGGCTGCCGAGTTCGTCGAACGCCCCGATCCGGATCTGGGCGGAGACGACACCCGAGACGGCGACGAGCACGAAGCACCCGAGGGCGACGCTGGAGTACCGGCCGACCACGGCGGCCAGGCGTGCGCCGGGCAGGACGTCGCGGACGAGCACGAGCATGACGAGTCCGCCGACCCAGAGCGCTGCCCCGACCAGGTGCAGGCCGAGCGCGGTGACCGCTGCGTCGTGGCTCGCGGTGCCGGCTGCGTGTCCCTGCTGCGTGAGCGGGACGAGGCCGATGAGCGAGACCGCCGTGGTGAGCGCGACCATCCCCCGGGACCGCACCGCGAAGCACAGCACCGTGACGACCGCCGCGACGAGCACGGTCGTCAGCCAGGCGAGCCCGAGGTCGGTGCCCGTGAGGAACACGCCCATCGACTGCCCGAAGCCGGCGTCGAGGCTGACGGCCCCGCCCGCGACGCTGAGGTAGGTGAAGAAGGTGGTGACGGCCGCGGTGACGGTCCAGACACCGGCCGCCCCGGCGGCGACGTCGATCGCGCGGTCCCACTCCGGCGCGGTACGGGACAGGCCGATCGTGGCGAGCGCGAGTCCGCCGATGGTCGCGGCCGCCGAGAGGTCGACCAGCATGCGCGCGAGCGGCAGTCCGAAGCGGACGACGGCGCCGGGGTCGGCGATGAGCGCGGCATCGGCTCCACCACCGACGACGAGCGCCACGAGCAGGGACACGAACGCCACGAGCAACAGGACGCCGGGGCCGGCGATGCGCGCGATGCGGTTCACCCGTCAAGCCTAGGCGCTGCCCCGGGCACGGCGACGACCACGGTCGGCACCCTGTGGGAACGACGGAAGGGACGGCGCGGACGCCGTCCCTTCCGTGGAGCTTGCGGGGTCTTACTTGACCGACGCCTTGAGCTTGCTGCCGGCGCTGACCTTGACCGAGTCGCTCGCGGCGATCTCGATGGCCTCACCCGTCTGCGGGTTGCGACCGGTGCGCGCGGCGCGGTGGGTCTTCTCGAAGGCGATCCAGCCCGGGATCGTGACCTTGGTGTCGTCCGCGACGGACTTGCCGACGACGGCGAAGAGCGCGTCGACGACGCCGTTGACGGTGGCCTGGCTCTGGCCGGACTCGGCGGCGACGGCAGCGACGAGCTCGGTGCGGTTCAGTGACTTGTCAGCCATTGGATGTCCTCCTCGGACTTCTTGCGTATGGGTCGGACGCGGACGCCCGGATGCCCGGGACGGTTGTCCCGTGCTGCAGGCCCGGCGGGCCGAGGGCCCGTGGAACCGGTGATGAACCTACCAGCCGGCCCCGGGGTTTCCCGTCGACTCGCCCGGTTTTCCGGGCCTGCCGAGCAACGGGAGAGGCTGGTGGGGCCGGTGTGACGACCGATGCACCCTCCGGCGCGCTCGGTGGACGCCTGGCGGACGACGACGCCCCCACGACCTCGAGAGGTCGTGGGGGCGTCGGTGGTGCTGGTGCTTACCAGGAGCTCTTCGTGATGCCCGGCAGTTCGCCACGGTGGGCCATGTCGCGGAAGCGGACACGGCTGATGCCGAACTCACCGAGGTGGCCACGGGGGCGGCCGTCGATGGCGTCGCGGTTGCGGTAGCGGACCGGCGACGCGTCGCGCGGCAGCTTCTGCAGGCCGACGCGGGCGGCCTCGCGGGACTCGTCGGTGCCGTTCGGGTCCACGAGGGCCTTCTTCAGCTCGAGGCGACGCTCGGCGTAGCGCTCGATGATGACGGCGCGCTGGTTGTTCTTCGCGATCTTGCTCTTCTTCGCCATGACTCAGCGCTCCTCACGGAAGTCGACGTGCTTGCGGATGACCGGGTCGTACTTCTTCAGCACGAGACGGTCGGGGTTGTTCCGGCGGTTCTTCTTCGTCACGTACGTGAACCCGGTACCCGCGGTGGAACGGAGCTTGATGATCGGACGGATGTCCTGACCGCGCTTCGCCATCAGATCTTCTCCCCACGGGCGAGGATGCCCGCCACGACGGACTCGATGCCACGAGCGTCGATAACCTTGATGCCCTTGGCGCTGACGTTGAGCGTCACGTTACGACGCAGCGACGGCACGTAGTAGGTCTTCTTCTGCACGTTCGGGTCGAAGCGACGCTTCGTCCGGCGGTGCGAGTGCGAGATGGCGTGTCCGAAGCCGGGAACGGCGCCGGTCACCTGGCACACTGCAGCCATGGTTTCCTCCTGATGTTCACCGTGCAGCCGATCGGCTGCACCCAAGGTCACTTGCCTGGCGCGCACGCGCTGCACCACCGGAGGTGGCTGAGCGAGGGGGGTGTGCGCACCGCCCAGACCGGCGGTCGGCCACCGTCGACCGCTGAACCCGGGGGTTCAGTCAGGCCTGGAGGCTCGGATCCGGTACCACGCGACCGCGGCGTTCGCGACGGTCGGAGGGCAGAACAACGGGTGCTCCGCGCAGGCGCGGAGAACCAGCCGCCCACGTTACGCGACCGCCGGGCGCGTCGCAAGCCGCGCCTCCCGTCCGTGCCCGCCGGGTCGCACCGGCGGCGGGTACCTCAGCGCCGCAGACCGGACGGCGGCAGGAGCAGTCCGCGTTCCTGTCGGATCCAGTGGAGACCGGTCGCCCGCCGCTCCGCCCTGGTCGCGAAGCGGTACCGGAAGACCCGCGCCCGCACCCACCTCGGCCGCTGCCCGTCGAACGGGTCGTGTCGGAGCAGCCGGAGCGTCGGCCGGTCGGCCTCGAGCAGTCGCAGGACGAACACCCGGAACCACCCGTCGTCCGCTCCGAGCGCCAGGAACCACATGAGCCAGTCGAGCCGCAGGTGGTACGGCGCGAACTGGGCCGGACGCCGCCGCGGGTCACCGGGCTTCCCCTTGAACTCGTAGGGGGACCAGTCGTCCTCGTCCGGGTCCTCCGCCAGGGTCCCCTCGACGATGACCTCGTCCCGCTCCTGCGTCACACTGCCGAAGGCACCGTAGGCGTTGGCGAGGTGCCACCGGTTGAAGGAGGCGTTCATGAGCTGCCGCCGCGACACCAGGTTCTTCGCCGATGGCCAGGACAGCACGAGCAGCAGCAGGCCGACCACGACCGTCAGCCCCACGAACCACGCCGGGGTCGCGGTCGGTCCGGTCTCCGCGATGCCCTGGAGGAACGGCAACACCGTCGCCACGGAACGGTCGTCGATCGCGGCGAACGTCAGCACCAGGGTGAGCCAGTTGAGCCAGGCGAAGTTGCCCGTGACGACGAGCCACACCTGGGTGAGCAGCACGAGCGCCGCCGCGATCGAGGCGACCGGCTGCGGGGCGAAGAGCAGGAACGGGACGCCGAGCTGGACGACGTGACTGCCCAGTGTCTCCAGTCGGTGCACGGGACGGGGCAGCAGGTGCGCCGTCCGGGACATCGGGTTCGGCATCGGCTGTGTCTCGTGGTGGTAGTACAGCGCCGTCAGGTCCCGCCACGACCGGTCGCCGCGCATCTTGATCATCCCGGCGCCGAACTCGAGCCGGAACACCAGCCACCGGATCGCGACGAGGACGACGATCGGCGGCGCGACCTCGTCCGAACCGAGGAACGCGACGACGAACAACGACTCGAGCAGGAGTGACTCCCACCCGAACCCGTAGAAGGTCTGCCCGACGTCGGAGATCGACAGGTAGGCGAGCCAGAGCAGCAGGAAGCACAGGACCGGCACCCACGCCGGCCCCCGTTGCGGCAGCCCGACGACGATGCCGGCCGACAGGACGGCCCCGCCCCCGGCCAGGATCCGTAGACGCCGGTCGGTGTACCGCCACCACCGCCAGACGACGGGCAGGGTCTGCGCGTACCGCCGCTCCATGAACCGCGGGACCGGGAGCAGACCCCGCTCACCGAGGAGCGCCGGGAACTGCGCGACGGCGGACAGGAACGCCAGGCACGCGATCGCCGCCACCCCGCGCTGGAGCACGAAGCGGGCGACGTCGTAGTCCTCCGCGCCCGCCCAACTCGTCCACGTCTGCAGGTCCACGCGCCGGACGCTACGCGGGCGTCTCCGCGGGTGCGTCCTGGTCCGCGCGGTCCGGCCGTCCGGTGGCCGCCCGGCTAGACGCCGTCGGTCGGGCGCGGCGCCAGCGCCTGCACCATCAGCGCACCGAGCTCCCGCGGGACCGTGAGCATCGGCCAGTGCCCGGCGTGCAGCCCGACGATCTCGAGTTCCTCGGTCGCGACGAGTTCCGCGGCCCAGGCCTGGTGGTCGGCGACCATGCCGGCCAGCTCGTCCGCCGCGATCTCGCACGTGATGACCGTCGCCGGGATCCGGTGCCGGGCCGGGTCGGTGTAGTGGAACCGGTCGGACGCCACCCGCGCGGGTTCGGCGACCGCCCGACGCTCGAGGGCCGCGCGGACCTCCGGCGTCATGTCGCGGACGGTCGCGGGTTCCCAGACGTCCCAGGGCGGCAGCGGGACCTGTCCGTCGACGACCGGCAGCTCGTCGTTGACGCACCCGCCCTCGGGGCCCGGGAAGGTGTCGACGTACACCAGGTGCCGCACCCGGCCGGGGCGTCGGTCGGCGGCCATGGCGGCGATCGGGCCCGCGCCCGAGTGGCCCACGAGCACGACGGGTTCCGGTGCGGCCTCGAGACGTCGGACGAGGTCGGCCACCTGGTCGTCGAGCGTCGCCCCGCTCCGGGTCACCGCGTCGACGCTGTGGCCGGCGGCCCGGAGGACCGGGACGACGTCGTCCCACGCGCTCGCGTCGAGCCAGAACCCGGGGACGAGGACGACGTGCATGTCCGGGAGACTACGCGCCACCACGGACAGCGGCACGGGCGGTGCAGACGTCGCACTCGCCGAAGACGTCGACCACGTGGCTGGCGTTCGAGAAGCCGTTCGCCGCGGCCGTCGCACGCGCCCACTCCTCCACCGGGTCGGCCTGGATCTCGACCGTCCGGCCGCACACCCGGCAGATGAGGTGGTGGTGGTGCTTGTCGGTCGTGCAGGCCCGGTACAGCGATTCGCCGTCCTGCTGCAGCGAGTCCGCGTCCCCGTCGTTCGCCAGGTCGGAGAGCGCCCGGTACACGGTCGCGAGGCCGATCGTCGACCCGCCGTCGCGCAGGTGCGCGTGCAGCGCCTGCGCGCTGACGAACCCCTCGGTCTCGGAGAGGGCGCCGCGGACCGCTTCGCGCTGCCAGGTGTTGCGTCGTGGCTTCTGCACGGCGTTCATGCTGTGACCCCTTCCTTCGTGGTGGCCGGGAGGCTCGTCCCGCCACCGGTCTGTTGCTCGCGGTCCGTCACCCGGTCGCGTCCCCGGCGTTCCCGCCGGGCGCCGATGACCCGACAGACGACCCAGATGAGGAACGAGATGGTCGTCACGTACGGGCTGATCGGCAGGCCGCCGCCCAGTGCCAGCAGGATGCCGCCGACCACCGACGTCACCGCGAACACGACGGAGAGCAGCGGGACCAGCACCGGGTTGACGGTCACCCGCAGGGCCGCGGCCGCCGGCGTGACGAGGAGCGAGAGCACGAGGAGCGCCCCGACGATCTGCACGGACACCGCCGTGGCCAGGCCGAGCACGAGCATGAACACGAGCCCGAGCGTGCGGACCGGGATCCCGGCGGCGGCTGCGACGTCCGGGTCGACGGACGAGAACATCAGCGGGCGCCAGATCACGACGAGGGTGATGACGACGACGGCCGAGATGAGCACGAGGAACCCGAGCTGCGGGTTGTCGACGGACACGATCTGGCCGGTGAGCAGGCCGAACTTGTTCGCCGCCCGGCCCTTGTACAGCGCCAGGCAGAGGATCCCGAGGCCGAGGCCGAACGGCATGAGCACCGCGATGATCGAGTTGCGGTCGCGGGCACGGCTGCCGAGCAGCCCGATGAGCAGCGCGGCGACGAGCGACCCCACCACGGAGCCGCTGACGACGTTGACGCCGAGCAACAGGGAGGCGCTGGCACCGGCGAAGGACAGCTCGCTGATGCCGTGCACGGCGAAGGGCATGTTCCGGGCGACGACGAACGGCCCGATGAGCCCGCCGACGACACCGAGCACGGCGCCCGCGAGGATCGAGTTCCGCACGAGCACGAGCAGCTCGCCGTAGTCCTGGAACGAGAAGACGGTCGACCAGAGGTCCATCAGAACCGTCCTTCGTCCGGGCCGACCCCGTGCGGGGCTGGTTCACAGTGGTGGTGGCCGACGCCCGCGGTGTCGTGCGCGTCGCTCGCGCCGACGATGACGATCCGACCCATCGTGCGGACGACGTCGACGGGCGTGCCGTACAGGTCGCTGAGCACGTCGGCGCGGAGGACCTCGTCGGGAGCGCCGATCCGGAAGCGTCCGCCGGCGATGTAGAGCACCCGGTCGACGACGTCGAGGATCGGGTTGACGTCGTGGGTGACGAACAGCACCGCGGCGCCCTGCTGACGGCGCTGCCGGTCGATGAGCTCGGTGACGCCGCGCTGGTGCCGGAGGTCGAGCGAGATGAGGGGCTCGTCGCACAGCAGGAGCGCGGGGTCGGCGGCGATCGCCTGGCCGACACGGGTGCGCTGCTGCTCGCCGCCGGACAGCTCGGCGACGGGTGCGTCGGCGAACTCGGTGGCACCGACCTCGTCGACGATCCGGTCGATGCGCTCGCGCTCGGCCTTCCGCTCGGGTCGGAGGCCCCAGCGGTGCCCGGTCACGCCCTGCGCGATCATGTCGCGGGCACGCAGGGGGGTGCCGGACTCCATGAGCCGCTGCTGCGGGATGTACCCGATCTTCCGGTGCCCCCGGCGGACCGGTCGTCCGAGGAACGACATCGAGCCGCTCGTCAGACGCTGCTGGCCGAGCACGGTCCGGAGCAACGAGGTCTTGCCCGCACCGTTCGGTCCGAGGACCGCGACGAACTCACCCGGTGCCACGTCCAGGTCGAGGCCGTCCCAGAGCGCGCGGCTCCCGTACGACAGCCCGGCCTGGCGGAGCGCGAGCACAGCGGGACCGCCACTGCGCGCGGCAGTGGCGGTCCGGTTCGGCTCCTGGACCGTCGTCACTTCGTCAGTGCCGCCTGCACCGCGTCGATGTTCGCCTGCTGCCACGAGACGTAATCCTCCCCCTTCGGGAGCGTCTCCGTCACACCGACCACCGGGACACCGGCGTCCTCGGCGGCCTTCTGGACCTGTTCGGTCTCCGGGCTGGAGGTCTGCTCGTTGACGGCGAGGAGCTCCGCACCGCCGTCCGTGAAGAGCTTGAGCGTGTCGTTGAGCGCTGCCGGCGGGACGTCGTCGCCCTCCTCGATCGCCTCGGAGAAGTCACCGGGGGTCACGTTGTCGAGGCCCATCGCGTCGAACAGGTAGCCCGGCACCGGCTCGGTGTAGGCGACCTTGTCCCCGTCGACCGTCCGCGCGATGTCGGCGGTCTGCGACTCGAGGTCCTGCAGCTTCTCGGTGAGTGCGTCGGCGTTCGTGGCGAACGTGCTCTTGTCGGCTCCGTCGAGGTCGCTGAGGCGCTTCGCGACCTCGTCGACGAGCTTCACCATGGCCGGGTAGCTGTAGAAGACGTGCTCGTTGAACTCGTCGGAGCCGCCCGAGTCGAGCCCGGAGACGTCGACGGCGTTGATCATGTCGGCCTCCGTGTTCGACGACTTCGCGAGCGTCGTCATGAAGTCGTCGTAGCCGCCGCCGTTCTCGATGAGCAGGTCCGCCTTGGACACGGCGAGCTGCGTCTTCGCGCTCGACTCGAACGAGTGCGGGTCCTGGGACGGGTCCTCGAGGACGCTCGTCACGTCGACGTGGTCGCCGCCGATCGTCTCGACGATCGAGCCGTAGACGTTCGTCGAGGCGACGACGCGGATCGTGCCGTCGCTGCTGTCGTCGGAGGGCGTGGAGGAGGTGGCGCAGCCGGTCAGGGCGAGCGCGGCGGCGCCGACGACGAGCGGCAGGGCGAGGAGGCGGCGGGAGTGCATGGAGAGGACGCTAGCGCCAGGTGATAACGATTGTCAAAACCGCGAGCGTCTGTCGGGTCATGAACCGACGGGAGGCCCGTCACCGGCTGGTGACGAGCCTCCCGGTGGGCGGTCCCGACGGCTACGGCTTGGTCGCCGCGTCGATCGAGTTCTCGGCGATCGTGTCCTCCTCGCGCCCCGGGGTGCGGAGGTTCCACTTCTTGATCACGAAACTGAAGAGGAAGTAGTAGACGACCGCGTACGCCAGGCCGATCGGGATGAGCCAGATCGCCCCGTCCGCCTTGCCGAAGTTGAGCACGTAGTCGATCGCCCCCGCCGAGAACGAGAACCCGTCGTTGATGCCGAGGGCGTTCACCAGCGCCAACGAGGTCCCGGTGAGCACCGCGTGGATGACGTAGAGCGGGAACGCCACGAACATGAAGGAGTACTCGAGCGGCTCGGTGATGCCGGTGACGAACGACGTCAGCGCGGCCGAGAGCATGATGCCGCCGACGAGCTTGCGGTTCTGCGGCTTGGCGTTCCGCCAGATCGCCAGGGCCCCGGCCGGGAGCGCGAACATCATGATCGGGAAGAAGCCGGTCTGGAAGATGCCCGCCGTCGGGTCGCCCGCGAGGAAGCGCGGGATGTCACCGTGGACGATCGTGCCGTCGGCACCGGTGAAGCTGCCGAGCTGGAACCACGGGAAGAAGTTGAGCAGCTGGTGCAGGCCGACCGGGATGAGCATGCGGTTGACGAACCCGAACACGCCACCACCGAGGACGGCGTTGTCCGCGACGGTCTGCCCGGCCCAGGTCAGCGCGATGTCGAAGTACCGGTAGAAGAACGACATGACCACGGCGATGACCAGTGCGGCGGCGGCGGTCAGGATCGGCACGAGACGACGGCCCGAGAAGAACCCGAGGAAGTCGGGCATCTTCGTCCGGTGGAAGCGCTGCCAGAGGACCGCGGAGACGAGGCCCATCACGATGCCGCCGAGGACACCGAAGTTGATGGTCGCCTGGTTGCCGTTCGCGTCCTCGACACCGGCGAGCACGATCGGCGACATGGCCGCGAACACCTGGTACATGACCATGTAGCCGACGACCGCGGCGAGTGCCGTCGTGCCGTCCGACTTCTTCGCCCAGCCGATCGCGATGCCGACCGCGAAGAGCAGCGGGAGCCAGGTGAAGACACCGTTGCCCGCCGCGGCGATGATCGTCGCGCCCTGCTCGAAGCCCGGGATGGCGCCGAGCATGTCGGACTGACCGAGGCGGAGGAGGATGCCGGCCGCGGGCATGACCGCGATCGGGAGGAGCAGACTGCGGCCGAGCCGCTGGGCGTTGGCGAAGAGCTTGCTCTGCTTCTTCGGCGTCTTCTTCTCCGGCACGTCCGTGGGGGCAGCGGTGCTCATCGGCGGTCCTCTCGTCATCGGGTGGAGCTGGTCGGGGTGAGTTGAGTCGTGTGGTCGGCGCAGGTACCCTCGGCAGTGTCGCCAGGTCCGGTCCTGTCCGGTCATGACCAGTTCGTAGTGTCGATGACCACGACGGTCGTGTCAACCTGTGAGCGAACCCGTAACGAGGAGGAAACAGATGGCCGACATCAAGGCAGCCGACATCATCGCCGCACTCGGCGGAACCGACAACATCGACGAGGTCGAGGGCTGCATCACCCGCCTCCGCGTCGAGGTCGAGGACGGCGACCTGGTCGACAAGGACGCCCTCAAGGCCGCCGGCGCCCAGGCCGTCGTCGGAGGCGGCACCGGCTGGCAGGTCATCGTCGGCCCGATCGCGGACAACCTCGCGCAGGACATCCAGGACGAACTGTGACGGTCGTCCGCACGCCGTTCGCCGGACCGGTCGTCGCACTCGCCGACGTGCCGGACCCGGTGTTCGCCGAGCAGCTCGTCGGCGCGGGTGTCGCGGTCGATCCCTCCGCCGTGACCGGCCCGGTCACCGCCGTCGCCCCGGTCGACGGGACCATCGTCAAGCTGCACCCGCACGCGTTCGCCCTGCAGGGTGCGGCCGGGACCGACGTCCTCGTGCACGTCGGCATCGACACGGTGAAGCTCAAGGGAGAGGGGTTCGAACTGCTCGCCGCCGAGGGCGACACCGTCGCGGCCGGCGACCCCGTCGTGCGCTTCGTCCCGTCGGCGATCATCGCCGCGGGCTACTCCCCCGTCGTGCCGGTCGTCGTGCTCGGGTCCACGCCGGACTCGGTCCCGCAGGACACCGTCGGCAGCGACGTCGCCGCCGGGGACGGCCTGTTCGAGGTCTGACGGCCGGTCAGGCGATCGCCCGCGCGGCCGTCACCTCCATCTGCACCCGGTACCGGTCCGACCGGTACCAACTGCGCGCGTGCTCGACCGGCCGGGTGCCCGAGTAGGACACCCGGTCGAACTCGAGCAGGGGCGCTCCGGTCCGTGTGCCCAGGAGCGTCGCGATCTCGTCCGCGGCCGGGTTCGCCGCGACCGTCTGCTGCGCCCGGTCGATCGGGTGCCCGTACACGTCGGCGGCGATCGAGTACACCGAGCCCGACAGGTCGTGGTCGAGCAGGCCGGGGAAGACCGCCGCGGCGAGCCAGGCGTCGTCGACGGAGACGGGCGCACCGTCCGCCATCCGCAGTCGCTTGAGGTGGTACGCGGCCTCGCCCTCGGCCAGTCGGAGCGCGGCGACCGTCGCGGCCGGCGGTACCCGCTCCTCGCGGACCAGCACCACCGTCGTCGGCACGTGCCCCATCGCCCGCATCTCCTCGGTGAACGAGGCGAGATGCAGCGTCGACTGCATCGGACGGTGCGCGACGAACGTGCCCTTGCCACGCACGCGCTCGAGGTGTCCCTCGTTCACGAGCTGCCCGAGGGCCTCCCGGACCGTGATGCGGGAGACGCCGTACTCGGCGATGAGCTGGCGCTCCGAGGGGATCGCGGCACCGGGCGCCAGTCGCGTGGTGATGAGGTCGAGCAGGATCCGCCGCAGCTGCTGGTGCTTCGGTTCAGCACCCTCGGTGATGCGGCGGGACAAGCGGGCTCCTCGGGCTGCGGCGGTGGTCCTGCGCGGACATGACCAGTCCCTCCACAGTACCGTCCGACGCTGCACGGTCCAACGGAGCCCGGCCGGCGGCGGCACGGTCGACGAACGGCACGGTCGACGAAGGGCACGGTCGGCAGAGGCGCCGTGCGGTCGGACGCGTGATCGCGGCACCGCCGCACCGCGGCACCGCTACGCGTTGGCGATGAGCCAGTCGAGCTGGTCCCGCGTCAGCTCGCGGTCGCTCCACGCCTGGCACTCCACGTCGTCCGACCCCGCGGCCGCCGACGGACCCTGCCAGACCCGCGTCAGCCCGACGCGGGCCAGCACCCGAGCCGAGGCGGGGTTGTTCGTGAGGACCCTGCCCGTGACCGGGAGCTCGGGGCGCATGTCGCGCGCGGCGTCCACCGCAGCCCGTGCGAGCTCGGTCGCGTAGCCGTGCCCGTGGTGTTCCGGGGCGAGCCGGTACCCGAGGTTCCACACGCCGCCGGCGGTGCGGTCGACCCCGCCGAGCCCGATGAAGGCGCGTGAGTCCGCCGCACGCGCGACCCACGAGCCGAGCCCGTACCGCACCCGACCGCCGATCTTCCGCTGCACGAGGTCTTCGGTCTGGGCCCGGGAGGTGTGCCGTCCGGAGGGGAGGTGCGTCCAGGTGCGGGCGTCCGAGAAGAGCTCGTGCACCGCGTCGATGTCCGCGGGCGTCACGGGGGTGAGCACCAGGCGACCCGTCCGGATCTCCTGCTGCGGGACGAGCAGCTGGTGGACCATGGCTCGATCTTCCCCCGCGCCGCCGACAACGGCGAGGACGGCACACCGGGACCGCGCGACCCGGACCACGTCGACCGGCTCGGCCGGGACGGAGCGGGGTCGCGCTCCGGTGTCCGGGACGTCAGTCCAGCAGGAGCGCCGGCTCCTCGAGGACCGAGGCGACGTCGTGCACGAAGCGCGAGGCCACGTCGCCGTCCACCACACGGTGGTCGAACGAGGCGCCGATCGTCGTCACCATGCGCGATCGCACGTCCCCGTCGACGACCCACGGCTTCGGCTTGATCGTGCCCATGGCGACGATGGCGACCTCGCCCGGGTTGAGGATGGGCGTACCGGTGTCCATGCCGAAGACGCCGATGTTCGTGATCGTGATCGTGCCGTCGGCCATCTGCGCGGGGCTCGTCTTGCCGTCACGCGCGGTCAGGGTCATCTCCTCGATCGCCTTGGCGAGCTCGAGGAGCGACATGTCCTGCGCGTCCTTGATGTTCGGCACGAGGAGCCCGCGCGGGGTGGCCGCGGCGAACCCGAGGTTCACGAAGTGGTGGACGATGATCTCGCGGTCGGTCCACGACGAGTTCACCGAGCGGTTGCGCCGGACGGCCCAGATCACGGCCTTCGCCATGACGAGCAGCGGGGACACCTTCACCCCGGCGAACGTCGGCGACTCCTTGAGGCGCTTGACGAACTCCATCGTGCGGGTCGCGTCGACGTCCACGAAGAGCGACACGTGCGGCGCGGTGAACGCCGAGGTCGTCATCGCGGTCGCGATGGCCTTGCGGACGCCCTTCACCGGGATGGTCTCCTGGCGGACACCGCCCCACTCCGGCGTCTCGATGTTGCGGAACACGCTGGCCTGCTTCGCGTGCCGGATCACGTCGTCCCGCGTGACCTCGCCGGCGAGCCCGGTGGGGACGACCGTCGTCAGGTCGACGTCCAGGTCCTTCGCGAGCTTCCGGATCGGCGGCTTCGCCATGACCTGCAGCGCCGAGCCGCTCGGCATCGTCGGGCGGGCGGGGCGCCGACCCTGCGCGGCGACGGCGTCGGCGGTCGTGGCCTCGCCGTCGTCGGTCACCAGGTCGAGGTCGGCCTCCCGACTGGTGGCCCGGCTCGCCTGCGCCGCGGCCGCTGCGGCCCGGCGGGCACCCGGCTTGCGGCGGGACGGTGCGGAGGTCGCGGACCCGTAGCCGACGAGGACGGCGCCGGAGCCCTCGTCCGTGCCGACCACGCCGGCGTCGACGGCGACCTGTGCGGGCGCAGCGGGGGCCGTCGGTGCGGCGGCGGAGGCCGGGGCAGCGGCGGGCGCGGGGACGGCGGCGGTCTGTGCCGGCGCAGCGGAGGCCGGCGCGGGAGCCGGTGCGGCCGGAGCGGGGGCAGCCGGAGCGGGGGCCTGTCTCTTATACACATCT
>NZ_QKLJ01000005.1:0-136845 GCF_003224415.1 Curtobacterium sp. MCBD17_023 | reverse complement strand
ACTGCATCTCCCGGAGTCGAACTCCGTCAGCGTCTCGGCCGATCCGTTCTCCGCCTCAGCGGCAACGAGTGATTACTTTACGCACGGGTGAACGGCAGCGCCAAGCCAGCTCGACGCCCGGGCGTGTCGCGTCTGCTCCCCCGCTGTGCCGGGCCACGGGCGGCGTGCGCGGTCGCGACCACCGACCGTCCCTGGGAACGACGGAAGGCGCGGTGCGTACTCGCACCGCGCCTCCTGTCAGAGCCGTCGTCCAGCTGCCGTGGCCGTCGCCCCGACCGTCAGTCAGCGGCGGCCAACTGGCCGCAGGCACCGTCGATCTCCTTGCCGCGGGTGTCGCGGAGGGTGGTCGGGATGCCGGCGGCGTTGAGTCGGCGGACGAACTCGTCCTGCACGTGCACCTCGGACGAGGTCCACACGGACCCGGGCGTCGGGTTGAGCGGGATCGGGTTGACGTGCACCCAGCCCTTGCCGCGCTTGTTGAGCTTCTCCGCCAACAGGTCGGCACGCCAGGCGTGGTCGTTCATGTCCTTGATGAGGGCGTACTCGATCGAGACACGACGGCCGGTCTTCACGTAGTAGTTGTGGGCGGCGTCGATCGCCTCGTCGGCCTTCCACTTCGAGTTCACCGGGATGAGCTCGTCGCGGAGTTCGTCGTCGGGCGCGTGCAGCGAGAGCGCGAAGGTCACGGGGATGTCCTCCTCCGCGAGCTTCAGGATCGCCGGCACCAACCCCACGGTCGAGATCGTGATGCCGCGCGCGCTCATGCCGAGGCCGTTCGGCTGCGGCGCGACCATGATGCGCACGGCGTCCATCACCCGCTTGTAGTTCGCGAGCGGCTCCCCCATGCCCATGAACACGATGTTCGTCACGCGCTCGGCGTCGACGCGGTCCTTCCCGCCCTTGCGGGGGTCGCCACCGAGTTCACCGGCCGCGATGGCCTCGTTCGCCCGGACGATCTGCTCGATGATCTCGGCCGTCGACATGTTCCGCGTCAAGCCCGCCTGGCCGGTCGCGCAGAACGGGCAGTTCATCCCACAGCCGGCCTGCGACGAGACACAGAGCGTGATCCGCCCCGGGTACCGCATGAGCACCGACTCCACCAGGGCCCCGTCGTGCAGCTTCCAGAGGAACTTGATCGTGTCGCCCTTGTCCGTCTCGAGACGACGGGTCTCGGTCAGCAGGGGCGGGAGCATGCCGGCGACGAGTTCCTCGCGCTGGGCAGCAGGCAGGTCGGTCATCTTCGCCGGGTCGGACGTGTAGTGCGTGAAGTAGTGGGTCGCGAGCTGCTTGGCGCGGAACCCGGGCAGCCCGAGCTCCTTCACCTTCGCCTCGCGCTCCTCGACCGTCATGTCGGCCAGGTGCACGGGCGGCTTGCCCCGCTTCGGGGACGCGAACTGCAGCAGTGGTCGGCCGTCGGACCCCGTCGCCTGCTTCCAGCCTTCGGTGCGCGGGCGCACCTGCGGGCGGACGGAGCGTGCTGCGCTCTGCTCCTCGAACGGTGTGCGGGTGTCGGTGGCCATCACTCCAGCTTACGGGAGGCCCGCAACCCTTCGCGAGTCCGCCCACCCGTCTCCCGCGGCGCCGTCGTGTCGGCGTCGGTGGTCAGGACCCGGCGGGCAGCAGTCGGGCGAAGTGGTGCGGCATCGAGTACATGGGGACGATGTCGACGACCTCGCCCGGGTGCGGTGCCTGGAGCACGAGTCCCTGCCCGAGGTACAGGCCGACGTGGTCCTCGTTGTCGAAGACCACCATGTCCCCCGGTGCTGCCTCGGACTCCGGGACGGTCGTCGCGACGGCGTCCTGCGTGGGGACGTAGTGCGCGAGCTGGATGCCGACCGCCTGGTACGCCACCATCGTCAGGCCCGAGCAGTCGATGCCCGCGTGGCTGGCCCCGCCCTCGAGGTACGGGTCGCCGAGGTACTGCAATGCCGTCTGCAGCACCGTCGCGCGGTCTCCACCCGGCGAGAGCGCCGCGGACAGGGCGGCCTGCGCTTGCGCCTCGGTGACGCCGAAGCGGAGGACCAGGGTCGGGTACGACACGACCGACGTCGTCGTCACGCCGTCGGAGGAGATGATCGGGACCTCGACGTCGTGGGCGACGGTGTAGGTCTGCAGGTCCTGGGACGTCGTCGTCGTGGCGGTCGGTGCCGGTGCCGCCGTCGCGGTGTCGGCCGGGATCGACAGGGACAGGGTCGAGGTGATCGCCAGGGCCGGCGCGATGAGCAGGGCGGCACGCTTGGCGGTCGCGGCACGACGGACGTGGCGCGGGTCCGCCGCGCGTTCGGCGCGGAGCGCTGCCGACCGCGAGCGCGCGGTACCGGCCGACGCAGTACCGGCCGTCACGGTGCCGGCCGCCGCGGTGTCGGCCGACGCTGCCTCAGCCAGCGGGGCGACGGCGGCGCGGGCGGTGCTGGACGGCCCGAGGGCCACGACGCGGGCCGGTCGCTCGTGCGCGACGAACGTGCTGCGGGCGACGACGGGGCCGGCCGCGGCACGGCGGCCGCGTGCCCGACTCATCGGGGCGGAGGCGCTCGGCCCCGCGACCCTCGACGCGGGAGCAACAGAAGCGGTGGCGCGGGAGACGGGGGCGTTGGACGCCGGAGCAACAGGAGCGGTGGCACCGGCGGCGCGGGCGCTCGGTGCGGGGACGCTGGGTGCGGCGGCAGGTCCGGACCGGCGGTCATCGTCCCGTGCGGGCAGTGCGTGGCGTCCCATGGTTCCTTCCGGGTCTGGACCGCCCCTCGTGCGACGACCCGGGGAGATAACGTATTGGTCACGAACCTGATCCCGGCTGGAGAACCTCGGGGAGTTCCTGCGGTCCGTCACAGACACGCGGTACCGGTCCCGGCCGCTCCCGAGCGTCAACCCCGGTCGGTGCCAGAGGCGGGCGACGGGGCGGAAGCGGGCGACGGGGCGGAAGCGAGTCGGGCCTCCCGGCCGTCGGCGGCTCCCGCGAGCCGCGCGGCGAGCGCGACCACGGACGGGTCGGGCGCCGTGGCCGCGGCGGCGGCGAGCGCTCCCGGGACCGGCGCTCCGGCCCGGAGGGCGACCGGCAGGACGCCCGCCCAGACGCGGTGGTCCTCGCCGTCGTCCGGCGCCTCGCCGACGCCGGCCGCCCGGACCTTGACGCTCGCGGCGTCGAGCGGGAGTTGCAGGACCTGGGTCTGCCGGACCTCCTTCGCGGTCATCTCGCGCACCTCGGCGCGGCGGCCGGGCATGAGGTGGTCGCCGACCTGCCGGAGCGCCTCGGCCCGCAGCTCGGTCGGGACCACGGTCGCGCGGCCGACGACCATCGCGCTGCGGTAGTTCGCCGAGCTGTCGAAGGTCGAGCGGGCGAAGACGATGCCGTCCAGGTGCGTGATGGTCGCCGAGACGGGGACGCCCTCCTCCCCGGCGTCGAGGAACAGTCCGCCGCCCGTGGAGCCGTGCAGGAGCAGGACCGGGCCGGCGCCGAGGTCGCCGACGCCGTACAGGTAGGGCAGCACGATCGGGAAGCCGTCCCGGACCAGACCGACGTGGGCGACGAACCCCTCGGCGAGGACCGCGGAGAGCACGGCGGGGTCGGTCTGCTGCCGGTCGCGGAGACGGCGGACGGTGAGCGAGGGCATGGCGTCGGGAGCGGGCATGCCTCGACGCTAGGGTCAGGACTGGACCAGCGAGTAGACCAGATCGGGGTGTTCGGGATGGACCAGTCGAGCAAGGTGTCGGTGGTCGTCGCACGGGTGCGGTCCCTGGTGCACGACGGGACCCTCCGGGCCGGGGACCCGCTGCCGTCGACGCGGGCGCTGGCCGCCGAACTCGGGGTCGCCCGGGGCACGGTCGTCGCGGCCTACGACCAACTCGACGGCGAGGGCTACATCCGGACCCGGCCGGGTGCGGCAGCGCGGGTCCTCGCGGGATCCGGCGTCCCACGACCGTCGACCGGACGAGCGTCGGCGCACCTGCCCGCCGTGGCCGCCCCCGGGGACACAGGCGACGCCGTCGGCCTCGCCGACCCTTCCCGCCCCGGCGACCCTTCCGACCCCGGCGACCCCGGCAACTCCGGCGACCCCGGCGACCGGGCCGTCGTCGACTGCCGCCCGGGCATCCCCGCCGTCACCGCGATCAGTGACCGGGACTGGCGGGCGGCCTGGCGTGCGGCGGCGGACGCACCGCTCCGCAACGCGCTGTCCGACCCCGCGGGCCTCACCGCGCTCCGCGAGCAGCTCGTCGCGCAACTCGGGCTGGCGCGCGGCTTCACCCCGTCGGTCGCGCGGATCGTCGTCGCCGCCGGGACGTCCGAGGCGCTGTCCCTCGTCGTCGAGGCACTCCGGGCACGCCTCGGCCGCGCTCCGCGCATCGCCGTCGAGGACCCCGGCTACCGTTCCGGCCACCGCGCCCTGACGAGCGCCGGCGCGGAGGTCGTCCCCGTGCCCGTCGGAGCGGACGGCATCGACCTGACCGTGCTCGCCCGGACTCCCGTCGACGCGGTCCTCGTCTCCCCCACCCACCAGTACCCGCTCGGTTCGGTCATGCCGGTCGGACAGCGGCGAGCGCTGCTCGCGCACGCGGCGGCGACGGGGACGGTCGTGCTCGAGGACGACTACGACTCGGAGTTCCGGCACCGGGGCAGTCCGGTCCCGGCCCTCGCCGCGCTCGACACCGACGGCGTGGTCGTGCACCTGGGTGGGTTCTCGAAGACCCTCGACCCACGGCTCCGCTGCGCGTACGTCGTCGTCCCGTCCGGAGCGGTGGGCGCGGCGGTCCTCGCCGCCCGCACGGCCCGGGGCGCGGTGGTCGCCGAGCCGGTGCAGGTCGCGCTCGCGCACCTGCTGCGCACCGGCGCATTCCGTCGGCACCTCGGTCGGATCCGGCGGGACTACACGCACCGGCGCGAACGGATCGCGGTCCGGCTCGCCACGAGCGGGGTCCCCGGCCTGGAGGCACGGGCCCTCACCGGGGGTCTGCACGCGGTGCTGACGTGGCCGGGTCCGGGGACCGGCGCTGCCGTGCTCGCCCGCGCTGCCGCCGATGGCGTCCTGGTGGCCGACCTCGCCGACTACGAGACGGTGCGGGGACGGTCCGGGAACGGGGTCGTGCTCGGGTACGGCGCCGTGACGCTGCCGGAACTGGACCGGGCGCTCGACGTCGTGCTCGCGGCGGTCCGGGCGACGGGCGCCGACCCCGGCTGACGTCCGGACGCGGTGTGCCCGACGCTGCACCCGGCTGCCGTCCCGGTGCCGTCAGCGCTGTCGGGCTCGGTCCGCCGGGGTCCGACCGTTGCGCCAGACGTCGTCGATCGACGGCACCGGCACGTCGGCCGGGACCGCCCAGCCACGCCGGGCGGCCTTGCGGGCGGATCGGTAGGTGGTGACGTGGATCGGCTCGACGTCACGGTTCGATTCGTACTTCGTCATGGCGTGCTCCCTGTTCACGGTGCCCACCATCCGGTCGGCCGTCCTCCCGGACGGATCACGGATCGCGGGTCACGAGACGAATGCTCTCTTCCGTCCGGACGCTACGCGGCGCCGCTCGCACCGGGACCGCCCCTGCGGGGTGCCCGCGTCATCCGGACGAGGGCCCACGGGTGAACGATCCGGAGCGGCAGGCGGCGGCGGAGGCCGTCCTGCTGTGGTGACCCGGGCCTCCCGACGGGCCGGTCGGCTGGCTGGGGCGGTCAGCCGTCGGACAGGGCGTCCTTCGGGAGCTTGCGCAGCTTCGTGCGACGGCGACGACGGTCCGGGACCATCGACCGCATCTCCTCGAGCTTGCCGAAGCACAGCAGCCGGTCACCGGGTTCGAGGACGACACCGCTCCGCGGGTTCGGGATGACCGAAGTGCCACGGTGCAGCGTGAGCACCGTGATGTCGCGGTCCCAGAGGCCCGAGTCCTTGATCGTCTTGCCGACGAGGTCCGCGTTCGTGTGCACGAGCAGTTCGGCGACGCCGTACCCGGTCGAGACGCTGAGGCGCTGGCGGACGTCGATCTCCGGGAACGCCACCTGGTTCGCGATGTAGTCGATGACCGCACCGGCGACGTCGAGCCCGGTGGCACGCTCGATGCCCTCGAGGCCCGGGGAGGAGTTGACCTCCATGACGAGCGGGCCGTCGTTGCCCTCGAGCATGTCCACGCCCGCGATCCGCAAGCCCATGATCTGGGCGGAGCGGACCGCGGCCTCCTCGTACTCGGGCGTCAGCGTGACCTGTTCGACGGTGCCGCCGCGGTGCACGTTCGACCGGAACTCGTCCCCGGAGGCGCTCCGGCGCATGGCGGCGACGACGCGGTCACCGACGACGAGGGCGCGGATGTCCTTCCCGCGGCTCTCGGCGATGAAGCGCTGGATGAGGACGTTCTGCTTCGTCGAGTGCAGGGTCTCGACGATCGACTCCGCGACCTTGGCCTCGGGCGCGAGGATGACGCCGATGCCCTGCGTGCCCTCGAGCAGCTTGATGACGACCGGGGCGCCCCCGACCCGCTCGATCGCGCCGCGGACGTCCGCCCGGCTGTTGACGAACGTCGTCGCCGGCATGCCGATGTCGTGGCGGGACAGGATCTGGTTCGCCCGGAGCTTGTCACGCGAGTTCGTGATGCCGTTCGCCGTGTTCGGCGTGTACACGTCCATCTGCTCGAACTGCCGCACCACCGCGGTGCCGTAGTACGTGATCGAGTTGCCGATGCGCGGCAGGACGGCGTCGTAGTCGGACAGCAGCTTGCCGCGGTACTGCAGGTCGGGCTGCTCGCCGGTCAGGTCGATCGCGAAGCGGAGGGTGTTCAACACCTTGACGGTGTGACCGCGCTCGGCGGCGGCGGTGCGGAGGCGCTGCGTCGAGTACGCGTGCGGAGCGCGCGACAGGATGGCGAGTTTCATCACTGCCAAGATAGGGGCATGGCCGACTCCGCGAAGCGCTCCGACAGCGCCCGGGCGGCCTCCCGCGTGCCGATCGTCGCGGGGTGGCGCGAGTGGGCGGCCCTGCCCGACATCGGCGTCCCGTGGATCAAGGTCAAGCTCGACACCGGGGCAAGGAGTTCGGCACTGCACGCCTTCGACATCGAGGAGCTGCCCGGCGGACGGGTCCGGTTCTCGGTGCACCCGTGGCAGGACTCCGACGCGGACCCCCAGACGGTCGAGTGCGACGTCCACGACCGCCGGGTGATCCGCAGCTCGAGCGGCCACACCCAGGAGCGCATCGTCGTGCTCATGTCGATCGAGCTCGCCGGGCGGACCGTCCTGTCGGAGACGACGCTGAGCAACCGTGACCAGATGGGCTTCCGGATGCTCGTCGGGCGCGAGGCGCTGCGGCAGGGGTTCGTCGTCGACCCGGCGCGGTCGTTCATGGCCGGACGGGCACCGAAGGCCGTGCGGCGGCGCAACCGCGGACGGACCTGACCACCCCCTGAGCGCTGGGAACAGCCGTCCGGCCTGCAGGCCACACTCGGGCGTGAACCCGAGTCCGTGACCAGAACGCAGAGAGGACGACGCCATGACCGACGTCTCCAGCCAGCCACCCGCCGAGGGTGACGACCGCCGGGTGCTCACCAACCGGCAGGGCCACCCCGTCTACGACAACCAGAACCAGCGCACGGTCGGAGCCCGCGGCCCGGCGACGCTCGAGAACTACCAGTTCCTCGAGAAGATCAGCCACTTCGACCGCGAGCGGATCCCGGAGCGGGTCGTGCACGCCCGCGGCGCGGTCGCCTTCGGGTACTTCGAGGCCACCGGCACCTGGGGCGACGAGCCGATCGCGCAGTACACCCGCGCGAAGCTCTTCCAGGAGGCCGGCAAGCGCACCGACGTCGCCATCCGGTTCTCGACCGTGATCGGTGGACGCGACTCGTCCGAAGCCGCCCGCGACCCCCGCGGCTTCGCCGTCAAGTTCTACACCGAGGACGGCAACTGGGACCTCGTCGGCAACAACCTCGGGGTGTTCTTCATCCGCGACGCCATCAAGTTCCCGGACGTCATCCACTCCCTCAAGCCGGACCCCGTCACGTTCCGCCAGGAGCCCGCGCGCATCTTCGACTTCATGTCCCAGACGCCCGAGTCGATGCACATGCTCGTCAACCTGTTCAGCCCGCGCGGCATCCCCGCGAACTACCGGACGCAGCAGGGCTTCGGCGTGAACACCTACAAGTGGGTGAACGGCGACGGCGACACGAAGCTCGTCAAGTACCACTGGATCCCGTCGGTCGGCGTCAGCTCGATGACCGAGGCCGACGCAGCCGTGGTGCAGGGCGGCGACCTCGGCCACGCGTCGAAGGACCTGTACGACGCGATCGAGCGCGGTGAGTACCCGGAGTGGGAACTACGCGTGCAGCTCATGGACGACCACGACCACCCCGAGCTCGACTTCGACCCGCTCGACGACACGAAGGTCTGGCCCGAGAACGAGTTCCCGCCGAAGGTCGTCGGCAAGATGGTCCTGAACCGGAACGTCACGAACCACTTCGCCGAGAACGAGCAGCTCTCGTTCGGCACGGGCGTGCTGGTGGACGGCCTCGACTTCTCCGACGACAAGATGCTCGTCGGCCGCACGTTCTCGTACTCGGACACGCAGCGGTACCGCGTCGGCCCGAACTACCTGCAGCTGCCGGTGAACGCCCCGAAGAACGGGAACGTCGCCACGAACCAGCGCGACGGGCAGATGGCGTACCACCAGGACCACGGTGGCGAGAACCCGCACGTCAACTACGAGCCGTCGATCACCGGTGGGTTGCGCGAGGCCGAGTACCCGACGCACGACGACCAGGGGCCCGAGATCGTCGGTCGTCTCACCCGCAAGCGCATCCCGCGGACGAACGACTACACGCAGGCTGGTCAGCGCTACCTGCTCCTCGAGGACTGGGAGCGTGACGACCTGGTCGCCAACTTCGTCGACCTCATCTCGCAGGCGGCCCGGCCCGTGCAGGAGCGCATGCTCTGGCACTTCTACATGGTCGAGGACGACCTCGGTCGCCGCGTCGGCGAGGGCCTCGGCATCACGCTCGACGAGGTGAAGGACCTGCCGCCGCTGCAGTCCCAGACCCTCGACGAGGCCGAACTCGCGCGCCTGGCGAACCTCGGCCACAACGGGCCCCGGGACGTCGACGGCCTGATGATGACGCACTGCGTTCCGGACGAGCGCGCCGTGCACGTCTGAGACGCGACCACGGTCGGACGGGAGGCCCGGTGCCAGCTGGCACCGGGCCTCCCGTCTGCACGACCAGGCGGCGTCCGTCCGGCAGGATGGGCGCATGCCACACGCACCATCGGAGGGCATCGACGAACTGCTCGCGGCCTCGCGCGGACTGCTCGGGGTCGTCGCCCGGTCACTCGCCCCCGCGCTCGAGCACGTCACCGTCCCGCAGTTCCGGCTCGTCGTCCTCGTGACGACCCTCGGACCCACACGATCGGGTGACCTCGCCGAGCGACTCGCGGTCGGTCCGTCGACCCTGACCCGGATCGTCGACCGGCTGGTCGAGGACGGGTGGGTGGAGCGGTTGCCGAGCACCGAGAGCCGCCGCGAGGTCCTCGTCGGCGCGACCGAGCGAGGACGAGCACTGGTCGCCGACGTGATGGACCGGCGACGGGTGGAGATCGTCGGGCTCCTCGACGCCGTGCCGGAGGACGAGCGTGCGAGCGTCGTCGCGGGGGCCGCGGCGCTCCGGCGGGCGATGCACGAACCGCTGCCGGAGGAGATCTCGGCGTTCGGCGGCTGAGCGCCCGCTCCAGTCGGTGTACGCGGCCGCCCGCCGTCACGGAGGAATGACCGACGGCCGCCCGCGCTTGTGGCGTCCATGACCACCACCTCCACCCGCCGCGGCTGGCTGAGCGTCCTGTCGGTCGCCCTCGGCTCGTTCGTCCTCGTGCTCTCGGAGTTCCTGCCGATCGGCCTGCTGCCGTCCATCGCGCGCGACCTGCACGTCGACATCGGGACCGCCGGCCTGATGGTGGTGTTCACGGGTCTCACCGGCGCCGTGGCCGCTCCCGTCGTGACGGTCGCCACCTCGCGCCTCGACCGCCGGACGGTGCTGCTCGCCCTGACCGTCCTGCTGGTCGTGGCGGACGCCCTCGCCGCGGTCGCGCCCACCTTCGGTGTGCTGCTCGTCGCCCGGATGCTCCTCGGTGTCGGCATCGGCGGCTTCTGGGCCATCGGTGCGGGCATCGCCGGGAGGCTCGTGGAACCGTCCGCCGTGATCCGTGCGACCTCCTTCATCACCGCGGGCGTCTCCGTCGCCACGGTGGTGAGCCTGCCGCTCGGTGCGTTCGTCTCGTCGCTCGCGAGCTGGCGCCTCGCCTTCGTGATCGGTGGCGCGCTCGGCCTGGTCGCGCTGGTGCTCCAGATCGCGATGCTGCCGAGCATCCCCTCCTCGCAGCGGGTGCGGTTCGCGACGCTCGCGGGTCTGCTCCGGGTGCAGCGTGCCCGCGTCGGCCTCATCGCGGCCGCGTTCCTCTTCGTCGCACAGTTCGCCGCCTACACGTACGTGGCGCCCTACCTGGAGGAGCTCGTCCGGGTCGGGCCGGACACGGTCACCCTGGCGCTGCTCGTGTTCGGCATCGCCGGCATCGCGGGGAACTTCGTCGCCGGGTTCACCCTGAGCCGCAACGTCATCGGCACGATCGGCGTCGCGAAGGTCGTCCTCGCCGCGGCCGTCGTCCTGCTGCCGTTCGCGGCGCACTCGGTCGTCGGCGTGTTCGCGCTGCTCGTCGTGTGGGGCTTCGTCTGGGGCGCCCTGCCACTCGGCACGCAGACCTGGATGTCGACGGCCTCGCCGGCGGGCGCGGAGAGCGGGCTGGCGTTGTTCGTCACGACGATCCAGCTCGCGATCGCCGCCGGGTCGGTCCTGGGCGGTGCGGCCGTGACGTCGTTCGGGCTGTCGGCGGACTTCTGGTTCTCCGGCGCGGTCGCCGTGGTCGGCGCGGTCGTGCTGCTGACGCTGGGGCTGCGCCGGTCGAGTGCGATCCCCCAGGCGGGGACACCGACGGCTCCGACGCCGGTCCCGATGCCCGCGGACTGACCGGTCACCGGGGCTCCGGCGCGGGTGCACCCCGCCCAGGTCCGCTGCTTGACACGACCGGTCGCGGTGCCTATGGTCGTGGAATCGATTCCATGGAATCGATTCCACGACTCGCCCAACGGAGTGCTCAACGATGAACGCCGTCACCATCAAGGACGTCGCCGCCCGCGCCGGCGTCTCGGCAGCGACGGCATCGCGCGTCCTCTCCGGCAACGCCGCGACGAGCGAAGACTCCCGTCGGGCCGTCGAGCGGGCCGCGAAGGACCTCGACTTCCGCCCGAACCTGCAGGCGCGTGCGCTGCGGTCCACCCGGTCGGACACGATCGGCCTGCTCGTCTCGGACGTCCGCAACCCGTTCTTCGCCGACCTCGCCCACACGATCGAGCAGGCCGCGCTGGCCGAGGGCTACGTCACGCTGCTCGGCAACGCGAACGAGCGGGCCGACCAGCAGAACCGGTACCTCGACACGCTCATCGCCCGCCGGGTCGACGGCGTGATCGTCGCACCGCAGGGCAACGACACCGGGACGGTCCAGCAACTCGTCGACCGCGAGATCCCCACGGTGTTCGTCGACCGCGTGATCCCGGGCATCGACGTACCGAGCGTCACCACCGACAGCAGCACCGGCATCCGGCAGACCGTCGAGCACCTCGCTGCACTCGGACACACACGCATCGGGTACATCGCCGGCCCACAGAGCGTCTCCACCGGTCGCGAGCGCTTCACGGCGTACCAGGACGCGATCACCGCCGCGGGCCTCAGCGCGGACCCCGACCTCGTCGTGTTCGGCGACTTCCAGGCCGCGTCCGGCTCGACCGGCGTCACGACCCTGCTCGGTCTCGACGACCCGCCGACGGCGATCTTCGCCGCGGACAGCCTGATGGCCGTCGGCGCGATCGCGATCCTCAACCGGCTCGGTCTCCGTGTCGGCGAGGACATCGCCCTGGTCGCCTTCGACGACATCGAGTGGTTCTCGCTCCTCGAGCCCGCCCTCTCCGTCGTCGCACACAGCGTCGAGGACATGGGCCGTGTCGCGGTCGACCTGCTCCGCGACGTCATCGACGGCGGCACCCCGCAGTCCGTCCGCCTGCCGAGCGAGCTCATCGTCCGAGCCTCCTCGGCCACCGCCATCCGTCCCCGTCGACCGGCCGCACCGCCGCGCCCGACCGACCAGCAGCACGCCGACCAGCAGCACGCTGACCAGCAGCACCCGGAGCACTGACATGGAACAGACACCGATGCCGCAGACACCCCTGCAGCAGCACCCACTCCTCACCCTCGACCGGGTGAGCAAGTCGTTCGGCCCCGTCCAGGTGATCACCGACGTCACCGTCGACGTGCACGCCGGGAAGGTGCAGGTCCTCCTCGGCGAGAACGGCGCCGGGAAGTCGACGCTCATCAAGATGATGTCCGGCATCCACCAACCCGACGGCGGACGGATCCTCGTCGACGGAGCCGAGGTGAGCCTCCCCACCGTCTCGGCCGCGGAGCGGCTCGGCATCGCGACCATCCACCAGGAGCTCAACCTGGTCGGGTCGCTCAGCGTCGCCGAGAACGTGATGATGGGTCGGATCCCGACCCGCTTCGGCATGGTCGACCGGAAGACGCTCCGCCGCCAGGCGGAGGCGGCCCTCGACACCATCGGACTCGACGTCGACGTCGACACCCCGGTCGGTGACCTCGGCATCGCCCGGCAGCAGCTCGTCGAGATCGCGAAGGCGCTCAGCGTCGACGCACGGATCCTCATCCTCGACGAACCGACCGCGGCCCTCACCCGCCACGAGACGGAGGCGCTCTTCCGGGTCGTCGCGGACCTTCGCGCCCGGGGCGTCGGCATGCTCTTCATCAGCCACCACCTCGACGAGATCGCCGAGATCGGTGACACGGTCGCGGTGCTCCGCGACGGTCACTTCGTGGCCGAGGTGCCGGCCTCGACGCCCGAGGACGAGCTCGTCCGGCTCATGGTCGGACGGAGCATCGAGGAGCAGTACCCGACGGGCACCGCCGTGGTCGACCGTGCCGACCCCGTGCTGCGGGTCGAGCACCTCACCGCTGCCGGGCGCTTCACGGACGTGTCCTTCGACGTGCACGCCGGCGAGATCCTCGGCATCTCCGGCCTCGTCGGCGCCGGACGCACCGAACTGGTCCGGGCGATCGCCGGCGCCGACGGCTACGACAGCGGCACCGTGACCGTCCGCGGCCGCGCCCTCGGCAAGGGCAGCGTCGCCGGCGCCATCAAGGCCGGCATCGGACACGTGCCCGAGGACCGCAAGGGCCAGGGCCTGGTGCTCGGCGCGTCGGTCAACGACAACCTCGGCTACGCCACGCTCGCGTCCAGCGCACGTGGCGGTCTCGTCGACTTCGCCGGGCAGAAGCAGCGCGCCGAGCAGGTCGCCGCCCGCCTGCGGATCCGGATGCACGACATCGACCAGCCGATCGGCTCCCTGTCCGGCGGCAACCAACAGAAGGCCGTCTTCGGTCGGTGGATCCTCGCCGGCTCGAGCGTCCTGCTGCTGGACGAGCCGACCCGCGGTGTCGACGTCGGCGCGAAGGTCGAGATCTACGAGCTCGTCAACGCCATCACCGAGGCCGGTGGTGCCGTGGTCATGGTGTCGAGCGAACTCCCCGAGGTCCTCGGCATGAGTGACCGCATCCTCGTGATGCGCGACGGCCGGATCGCCGGTGAGCTCGACGGCGCCGACGCGACCGAGGACGCCGTCATGACCCTCGCCGCCCGGGACGTCACCGAGCCCGAGAACGGGCAGGCCGACGCCGCCTGACCCGGCACCCCACTCCGCACGGCGCACCCCCACCGGACCTCCCGCCGCCGTCCCCTCCCCGCGTACAGCGCAGTACCTCCCAGAAAGCACCCGCATGTCATCGACCACTGTGAAGGCCCCGTCGCGGTCCTCCTCGTTCACGAAGTTCCTCGCGAACAACGGCGCCCTCGTCGGCCTCGTCGTGCTCTGCATCGCGCTCTTCATCGCGACGCCCGACTTCCTCACCGGCCGGAACCTCCTCAACATCGGCATCCAGGTGTCGACCGTGGCGGTGCTCGCGTTCGGCGTGACGTTCGTCATCGTCGCCGGCGGCATCGACCTGTCCGTCGGGTCGGTCGCCGCCCTGTCCGCCATGGTCTCCGGCTGGTTCTTCGCCACCGCAGGGCTGCCAGGGTGGCTCGCCCTCGTCGGCGGGCTCGTCGCGGGACTCGCCACCGGCGTCGTGAACGGCCTCGCGAGCGCCTACGGCAAACTGCCGTCGTTCATCGCGACCCTCGCCATGCTCAGCGTCGCCCGCGGCCTGACCCTCGTGCTGTCCGACGGCAAGCCGGTCCCCACCTCCCCCCAGGTGTCGTTCCTCGGCAGTGACATCGGCCCGGTCCCGGTGCCGATCATCGTCCTGGTGCTCGCCGCCCTCGTCGCCTCGTTCATCCTCAACCGCACCGTCATCGGCCGCAGCATGTACGCCGTCGGCGGCAACGCCGAGGCCGCACGCCTGTCCGGCCTGCCGGTCAAGCGCATCGTCGTCGTCGTCTTCGCCCTGTCCGGCCTGTTCGCCGCACTCGCCGGTCTCCTGCTCGCCGGCCGACTCGACTCCGCGCAGCCGCAGGCCGCCAGCGGGTACGAACTCGACGCGATCGCCTCGGTCGTCATCGGTGGCGCCTCGCTCGCCGGTGGTGTCGGTCGGATCTCCGGCACGTTCATCGGTGCACTCGTCCTCGTCGTCATCCGCAACGGCCTGAACCTGCTCAACGTCAGCTCGTTCTGGCAGCAGGTCGTCATCGGCCTGGTCATCGCGGTCGCCGTCGGCTTCGACGTCCTGCGCCGCAAGACGCGCAGCAGCTGACCTCCCACTCCTCCTCCCTCCCCCACACCACCAGCACAAAGGAACCAACGATGAAGTTCTCCTCCTTCCAGAAGGTCGCCACCGTCGGCGTCGTCGCCGGCCTGGTCGTCCTCGGCACCGCCGGGTGCAACCGCACGAGCACCAGCGGCGCGGCCGGCGGCGGCAGCGACACCAAGGTGACGCTCGCCCTCTCCACGCTCAACAACCCGTTCTTCGTCGAGGTCCGCGACGGCGCGAAGGCCGAAGCGATGAAGCAGGGCGTCACACTCGACGTCGTCGACGCCCAGAACGACTCCGCCCAGCAGGCGAACCAGCTGCAGACCGCCTCGAGCGGCAGCACCGACGCCGTCATCGTCAACCCGGTCGACTCCGACGCCGCCGGCCCGAGCGTGACCGCGCTCAACAAGGCGGACATCCCCGTCATCGCCGTGGACCGCACCGTCAACGGCGCCGACGTCGACTCCTTCATCGCGAGCGACAACGTCGCCGGGGGCAAGCAGGCCGCCGACGACCTGGCGAAGGCCATCGGCGAGAAGGGCGAGATCCTCGTCCTGCAGGGCCAGGCCGGTACCTCCGCCAGCCGTGACCGCGGCAAGGGCTTCGCCGAGGGCATCAAGGCGTACCCGGACATCACGGTCGTCGGCAAGCAGACCGCGAACTTCGACCGCGCCACCGCGCTCGACGTCACGACCAACCTGCTGCAGGCACACCCCGACATCGTCGGCGTCTTCGCCGAGAACGACGAGATGGCCCTCGGCGCGATCAAGGCGCTCGGCGCGAAGGCCGGCAAGGACGTCAAGGTCGCCGGGTTCGACGGCGAGGCCGACGGTCTCAGCGCCATCGAGGACGGAACGCTCAGCAGCACCGTCGCGCAGCAGCCGGCGAAGCTCGGCGCCCTCGCGGTCGACCAGGCGATCAAGGCCGCCTCGGGCAAGGCGAAGAAGACCGTCCAGGTGCCGGTCGTGTCGGTGACCAAGAGCAACGTCGGAGACTTCACCAAGTGAGCCGCTCCACCGGAACCGTGGTCGTCGTGGGTTCGCTCAACGTCGACCAGGTCGTGACCGTCGAGCGGCACCCGTCGCCCGGCGAGACCCTCGTCGCGACCTCCATGTCCCTGCTGCCCGGCGGCAAGGGCGCCAACCAGGCCGTCGCCGCCGCCCGTCGCGGCGCTCACACCGCGATGGTGGGGAGCGTCGGACGGGACGGCTCGGCGCAGGTCGCCACGAGCCTCCTGGCCGACAGCGGGGTCGACGTCACGCACGTCCGTGCGGTCGACGCCCCCACCGGGCTCGCGACCGTCACCGTCGACCGGAGCGGCGAGAACACGATCGTCGTCGTCCCGGGCGCCAACCGTGCCACCGACCGGGAGGCCCTCCTAACCGCCGCCCCGGTCGTCGCGTCGGCCGCGGTGGTCGTCCTGCAGGGCGAGATCCCGGCGGACGGCATCGCCGCCGCCGCGGAACTCGCGACCGGACGGGTGCTCCTCAACCTGGCGCCCGTCGTGCCGGTCGACCGGGAGGTCGTGCTCGCGGCCGACCCGCTCGTGGTGAACGAGCACGAGGCGGCACTCGTCCTCGCGCAGCTCGACCCCGGTGCGGACGTGCCGGCGGACGAACCCGCACTGGTCGCCGCGCTGCGGGCACTCGGTGTGCGGAGTGTCGTCGTGACGCTCGGCGCGCGGGGTGCACTCGTGGCGGACGGGGACGACCTCGTCGCGGTCCCGTCCCCGCGGGTGACCGCGGTCGACTCGTCGGGTGCGGGCGACGCGTTCGTCGGTGCCCTCGCTGCCGGGCTCGCGGGCGGGGACTCCCTGCTCGACGCCGCGCGGCAGGCCGTCCGGGTCGGGGCGTTCGCCGTCCAGGGGGCCGGGACGCAGCCGTCCTACCCGACGCTGGACGACGTGCTGCCCTCGGTCGACCTGCCGGACGGGTCGGCTGCTCCGGCTGCTCCGGCCGGGGGTGCGTCGTGAAGAAGGGCGGCATCCTCAACGCCGAGCTGAACGCCGGTCTCAGTCGGCTCGGCCACGGTGACCTGGTCGTCGTCGCGGACTGCGGCCTGCCGATCCCGCCCGGCGTGCCGGTCGTCGACCTCGCGCTCCTGCACGGGGTGCCCCGGTTCGTGGACGTCCTCGACGCCCTGCTCGGGGACGCCGTCTTCCAGGAGTGCATCGCCGCGACCGAGGCCGCCGGGACCGAGGCCGACGGGTGGCTCGCCGACCGGTTCCCAGAGCGGCGTGCGGTGTCGCACGAGGAGCTCAAGACGCTGTCGGCCGGCGCCCGCCTGTTCGTCCGGACCGGCGAAGCCACGGCGTTCGCGAACGCCGTGCTCGTCTGCGGCGTGCCGTTCTGACCGGGGTCCCGGCCGGGTCATCCCCTCGGCCGGGACCACCACCGCTTCCGCGCTGTCCCGAGCGGCTTCGCGAGGGCCGTCCGGCGTCGGTGGGAGCGAGCCTGCCGGATGGTGACCGGCACGCCGATCGCGAGGGAACTGCTCCCGTTGCACCGACGGCTCCGATGCGGCGCCGCTTCCTCGGCTTCGGCGTCGACTACTCCGCCGCTGCGTCGGTGCCGCGGCCACCGCGATGGTCGCTGGCGGCGCGCTGGTCGCCGTGGGCACGGCGGGTGGGAAGGTCGCGCCGGTAGAACACGAGTGACCCACGGCGGTCGACCTCCGCCAGGCCGTTCGACCCGAGGACGCGCTGCGATGCCGTGTTCGTCACGTCCGTGTCCGCCGCCGCGGCGCGCGCGCCGCAGACGGCCGCGCGGTCGAGAGCCAGTCCCACTGCCTCCGTCGCCAGACCGGCGCCCCGAGCCGACGGGACCAGGCCGTACCCGAACTCGACCGTCCCCGTCGCATCCGGTGGGCCGAAGAAGCCGAACCCGCCGACGGCGAGACCGTCCGACGTACGCCGGACGAGGTACATGGTGAAGTCGGGGTCCACCTCGGACGCGGTCGCCAACGACCGCAGCGGGTCGAGCTCATCCACGAAGGGGTACTCGGCGTGCCAGTCATCACCAGGACGCTCGTCACGCGCGACGACACGAGCTGCGAGTTCCGGCGTGATGGGTTCGAGCGTCGTCAGCGCTCCGTGGAGGATCACGTGTCGATCCTCGCAGGGCCGATGATGCAGTCCTCGGTGGGGCGATCGCAAGGACACGGACCAGCGACGTGACGCCGGTCCCTGAGGGCCGCGGTCACACCGGGCCGAGC
Organism: Curtobacterium sp. MCBD17_023; assembly: GCF_003224415.1. NCBI lineage: Bacteria > Bacillati > Actinomycetota > Actinomycetes > Micrococcales > Microbacteriaceae > Curtobacterium > Curtobacterium sp. MCBD17_023. Next base: position 118,815 of record NZ_QKLJ01000005.1, on the reverse strand, counting down.
GGCTGGTGGTTGCCCGCCGGGTTCTCCACACGGATGCGATCGCCGGCCCGGACCGTTCCGCCCGAGACGACGACTGCCATGACGCCGCCTCTGCGTCGCACCGAGCCGTCCTCGGCGCGACCCAGCACCTCGCGGAGGAGACCGGGCTCGAAGTCGTTGATCTGCTGGCACGGGTTCCGCAACCCGGTCACGCGGACGCAGGCGTCGGCTCCGAGGTGGAGCAGTGCACCGGTCGACAGTCCGAGGAGGTCGATCCCCCGCGTCGTGATGTTCTCGCCCATCTCGCCCGGCGCGACCGCGAAGCCGACCTCAGCCACCTCGTCGAAGAGCTCGGCGTGGATCAGGTGCACTTGGCGCAGGTTCGGCTGCGATGGGTCCCGAGCCACACGCGATCGGTGCTGCACCGTGCCTCCCGCATGTGCGTCACCCTCGACACCCAGTCCCTCGAGGAGGGTCACCTCGTCCACGACGGGTTTGCTGAAGTCGTGGCTGCTGTCCCTGCTCACCGCGACCACACGCCCTCGGTCTTCGCGTTCCCCCGTCATGTGGTGATCCTGCCCCAGGCGAACGAGCGGCGGCAACACCGCGACCCGGGAGACGCGGAGGCCGGCCGCGCGATGGATGGTCGCCTACCGCGCAGACGAGAGGGCGACGGTGTCGTGCGGCACGGCGACGAACTGTCGGCCGGGGTAGCGCAGTCCGGCGAAGTACATGTTCGTGTGGGCCACGATCTGCGCGCCGGTGATGACCACTCCGTCGTGCTCGGCGTCTGTCGTCGTGTGGGCGTCTGCGACGAGCGTCAGGCCGTACCTCCCGCCGTGGCGGAAGAGCCACCCGGACGCGGCCGAGCTCGCACCCGTCACCGAACGAGAATCGCGTCAGGAGAACGAAGAAGCCCCGACGGAACTCGGTTCCGTCGGGGCTGTCGGTCGGGCTGACAGGATTTGAACCTGCGACCCCTTGACCCCCAGTCAAGTGCGCTACCAAGCTGCGCCACAGCCCGTGAGTCCGTACGGACCCAGACCCCGTGTCCACGAAGGACACTGCAGGCCCTGCTCCCCACCCGACCGAGCGCGGAGCAGCCCATCCAGCATAGCGGAAGCGCGAGCCCCACCGCGCCACGGCCCGCAGCCCGCGCGCGTCAACCCTGCGTGTGCAGCGCCGACGTGCCCTCGCGGCGAGCGCGGACACCCTGGGCAGCGTGACCAGGTCGGACGACCCGCCGCTCCCGCGACAACCACGGCAGTGCGAACCCGGCGAGCAACGCGCCGGCCCCGTCCGCGGCCAGGTCGCCGATGGTGTCGTCGTAGCCGACGACGATGGTCTCGTCGACGAAGTTGTGCCCGAGCCACTCACCGATCTCCCACACGGAGCCGATCGCCATCCCCGCGGCGAGCGCCACGAGGGCGGAGAGCAGCACCCCCGCACGCGGGGCCGAGGCGATCACCCCGGCGTCCGAGGCGATGACGTACAACAGTCCGGCGAGCAGCCCGACCAGGATGACGTGCACGACCTTGTCCCACAGGAACACGGTCGTGTACCAGTCGAGCATGCTGCTCCACGCGGCGACCAGGCTCAGCAGGACGACCGCTGCGTCGAACGTCGGGCGGAGGCCGAGCATGCGTGGGACGACGGCGCCGAGGAGTGCGAGCGCCATCACGGCGAACGCCACCGCGCCCCATCCGACGGCGGCGACGGGCACGCTGACGAGCGTCACGATCCGGAGCAGGTCGGCGGCCCAGACGGCGCCGTGCGGTCGGCGGAGGAACGTCAGCCCGAGGGTGGTGATCACGCGCTCGCTCCGAACGACAGGACCGCGTGCACGGCGAGGTGGTCCGACGGCCACACGCCCCCGGGCCTCCTGGTGGACACGGCGACGCGGGACACGACGGCGTCCTCGGTCGCGAGCACGCCGTCGATGCGTGGCCGGTCGGCGCGGGGCTCCCGGTACGCGGCGTACGTCCCGACCTCCGGCGTCTCCGGACGGGAGGCCCGCCCCCAGGTGTCGGGGACGCCTGCGTCCGCCAGCGCGCGCCACGGCGCCGACCCGGCGGCGGCGTTGAAGTCGGCCATCACGACGGCCGGCAGCCCGGACTCGGCCACGATCCGCCCGATCAGCTGCGCGGACCGGAGTCGTGCCCACGGCGAGGCGACGTCGAGGTGCGTCGAGAGGGCGAGGAACCGTCCGCCGGTGACGTGGTCGTCGAGGACCACCCCGACCGCGTGGCGGGGGAACGCGGTGGCCCACGAGCGGCTGCCCCGTCGGAGCGGCCGGCGGGAGAGCGCCCAGGAGCGACGTTCGACGACGGTGCAGCGCTCGGTGTCGACGAGGACCCCGACGGCCTCGCCGTCGCCGTAGCGGTCCCGTCCGAGGAGGACGGCTTCCCACCGTTCGCCGATGCCGGTGGCGAGGTCGACCGCCTGCGGGCGCAGGGCCTCCTGGACGGCGAGCACGGTCGGCTGCTCGGAGGCGACGAGCGCGACGACGGCGTCCCGGCGGTGCTCCCACGCGTCCGGGTGCCCGGCGGGCCGGGGTACCTGGCGGCGCAGGTTGAGGGTCATGCAGTGCAGATCGGGAGGCGACACCGGCCCGATGGTCGGTCGGTCGTCGGCCTGTCGGAGCATGCTCCCGTTCTACCGACCGGACTGACCCGGTTCCCAGGCTGGCCGTCGTCCGGCTCCTATGGTGGCTCGATGCGTTCCCGACCCGTTCGTCCCCTGCTCGCGCTCGCGGTGACCGGCCTCGTCCTCGGTGTCACCGCCTGTTCCGGTGCCGCGCCGGAGCCGCGTCCGACCCTGGCCCGTGCGGCGTCCGACACCGTCACGGTCGTCGCCCAGGACTCCGCCGCCGAGCGGTCGGTCCGGACGAGTCGGGCCGTGTTCCGGTCCGCTCCCGGGGCGGTCGTGGCGCCGGCGGACGACGCCGACGCGGTGCGGCGGGCGGCGAGCGCCGCGGTGCGCGCACGTGCCCGCGCTCCTCGTGGGCACGGGACCGGAGCAGGTCGACGCCGAACTCGATCGCCTCGACGCGTCCTGGTACCAGGCGGTCGGCGACGTCTCGCTCGACACGGACGTCGTGGAACGGGACGCACCGGAGGCTGGCCAGCGGGCGGAGGGGCGACGGGCCTCCCGGCAGACGGTGCTCGTGGCGGACCGGGCGGCGGATGCTGCGGCGGTGGCGACCGCACGGGCTGCCGGTGCTCAGCTGGTGGAGATGCCCTCGGGCGTGTCGGACCCTGCCGCGTCGGGTGACGTGGTGCGGGCGCTGCACGGTGCGGAGGGTCGGCCGACGCTGCTGCTCGGTGCCGCCTTCGCGGACCTCGGCGACCCCGAGTGGGTCGTCCGGGCGGCGCAGACCGGGTACCGGATCGGCGACGGCGGGCAGCGGCCCTTCGACGGACACCGGTACACGGCCCTGTACGGCGCTCCGGGCGCGCCCGTGCTCGGGGTGCTCGGGGAACAGGACCCGGCGGCGAGCGTGCGGCGCGCGGAGGCCCTCGCACGGGAGTACCGCGGGATCTCGGACGTGCCCGTGACACCCGCGTTCGAGGTGATCGCGACCGTCGCTGCCGGCGAGGCCGGAGCGGACGGTGACTACTCACGCGAGCTGCCCGTGTCCACCCTCGAGCCGTACGTCGACGCGGCCCACGAGGCCGGCATGCCGACGATCATCGACCTGCAGCCCGGGCGGAGCGACTTCCTCTCCCAGGCGCAACGGTACGAGTCGCTGCTGCGGCGGCCGGACGTGTGGTTGGCGCTCGACCCGGAGTGGCGACTCGGGCCCGACCAGGTCCCGCTCGAGCAGATCGGCTCGGTCGGTGCGCGGGAGGTGGACGAGGTGTCGGCGTGGCTCGCGGAGCTCGTCCGCCGGCAGGGGCTGCCGCCGAAGGCACTCGTGTTGCACCAGTTCCGGTCGTCGATGATCGTCGACCGGGGCTCGCTCACCTCACACCCGGAGCTCGACCTGCTCGTGCACGTCGACGGGCAGGGCGCGCAGCCGGACAAGCAGGCGACCTGGAAGGCGCTGCACGAGGGCGGTCCGGAGGGGCTGCACTGGGGGTGGAAGAACTTCCACGACGAGGACTCGCCGATGCTGACGCCGGAGCAGACGATGGCCGAGGTGCAGCCGACCCCGTCGCTGGTCACCTACCAGTGAGTGGTCGCGGGTCCTCCACAGCCTGACGCGCCTGCGAGGGAGGGGCCGGGTTCGTCGGTCGGTCCTGACAGCATGGGGGCATGAACCCACCTGCTGCTTCCTCCGTCCCGCCTGCTGCGGGGGTCGCGTCGTCGGCCGGTCCGGCTCCGTCGGCTGGTCCGGCACCGTCGGCTGCGATCGCCGCCGAGGCGCAGGAGGCCCTGCAGGCCCTGACCGGTCGGGTCGACGCCGTCTTCCACCCGGGGCAACTCGAGGCGATCTCCGCGCTCGTCGAGCACCGGCAGCGCGCCCTCGTCGTGCAGCGCACCGGGTGGGGCAAGTCGGCCGTCTACTTCCTCGCCACCCTGCTGCTGCGGCGCCGGGGCGGCGGCCCGACCGTGCTCGTGTCGCCGCTGCTCGCGCTCATGCGGGACCAGGTCGCGGCGGCCGCACGGGCCGGTGTGCGAGCGGTGTCCATCAACTCGGCCAACGCGCACGAGTGGACCGAGACGCAGGCCGCCCTCGCCCGTGACGAGGTCGACGTGCTCCTCGTCTCCCCCGAGCGGCTCAACAACCCGAAGTTCCGCGACGAACAGCTGCCCGCGCTCATCGGGCGGATGGGGATGCTCGTCGTCGACGAAGCGCACTGCATCTCCGACTGGGGGCACGACTTCCGACCCGACTACCGGCGCCTGGCCGAGCTGATCCGCTCCCTGCCGCACGGTGTCCCGGTGCTCGCGACGACGGCGACCGCGAACGAGCGCGTCGTCGAGGACGTCGCCGAGCAGCTCACCGCCGGCCCCGAGGACCCGGTGTTCACCATCCGCGGGTCGCTCGCCCGGGCCTCGCTGCGGCTCGGCGTGCTCACGCTGCCGGACGCCCGCGCCCGGCTCGGCTGGTTGCTCGCGCACCTCGGCGACCTGCCCGGCAGCGGCATCATCTACACGCTCACGGTCTCCGCTGCCGAGGACATCGCCCGCCTGCTGCGCGAGTCCGGGTACGCCGTCCGCGCCTACACCGGCCGGACCGACAACGAGGAACGCGAGCAGCTCGAAGGGCAGTTGAAGGGCAACGAGCTGAAGGCCCTCGTCGCGACGAGTGCGCTCGGCATGGGGTTCGACAAGCCCGACCTCGGTTTCGTCGTGCACATCGGCGCGCCGTCCTCGCCGGTCGCCTACTACCAGCAGATCGGTCGTGCGGGCCGCGCGACGGACAACGCCGACGTGCTGCTGCTGCCCGGACGCGAGGACCAGGAGATCTGGCAGTACTTCGCGAGCGCGTCCATGCCGACCGAGTCGCGCGCCTCGGCCGTGCTCGGTGCACTCTCCCCCGACAGCGCCATGTCGACCGTCGCACTCGAAGGGCTCGTCGACATCAAGCGGTCGACGCTCGAGCTCCTGCTCAAGGTGCTCGACGTCGACGGTGCCGTCCGTCGTGTCGGCGGCGGCTGGGTCACGACCGGCCGCCCGTGGGAGTACGACGCCGCCCGCTACGAGCGCGTCGCCGCTGCCCGTGCCGCCGAGGCCGCGTCGATGCTGGCGTACGAGTCGACCAGCGCGTGCCGGATGCAGCTGCTCCAGCAGGACCTCGACGACCCCACGGCCGAGCCGTGCGGCCGGTGCGACAACTGCGCCGGCGCCTGGTACCCGACGGACGTCTCCGACGCGGACCGCTCCGGTGCCGCCACCGCGCTCGACCAGGTCGGCGTCGAGATCGCCCCGCGTGCGCAGTGGCCCTCGGGCATGGCGTCCCTCGGGGTCGCGGTGAAGGGCAAGATCCCGGCCGGGGAACTCGTGGCCCCGGGCCGTGCGGTCGCGCGACTCACCGACCTCGGGTGGGGCGGGTCGCTCCGGGCGCTGTTCGCGACCGGCACCCCGGACGGGCCGGTGTCCCGCGAACTCGTCGAGGGCTGCGTCCGAGCGCTGAAGGACTGGCCCTGGGAGGTCCGACCGACCGGCGTGGTGGCCCTGTCCTCGCGCTCCCGCCCGCAGCTCGTCGCCTCGCTCGCGCAGGCCCTGTCCTCGATCGGGCGGCTGCAGCACCTCGGCACCCTGGACCGCGACGGCGGCGTCCCGCGCGGCGACGGTGCGACGAACAGCGCCTACCGGTTGTCCGGCGTCTGGGACACCTTCGTCGTGGGCCCGGAGCTGGCCGCCGCACTGCAGGCACACGAGGGGCCGGTGCTGCTCGTGGACGACCTGGTCGACAGCCGGTGGACGATGACGGTCGCGGGTCGCGAACTCCGCCGGGCCGGAGCGTCCGCCGTGCTGCCGTTCGCGCTCGCCACCGTCGCCTGACCGGCCGCCACCGACCGCCACCGACCGCCACTGACGAACGGCCGGGAGGGGCGTGGCGGGGTCGTCACGCGCCTCCCGTCCACCCCGGCCGCTACGCGGCCGTCCCGATCGCGTCGAGTTCCGCCACGGCGTCGTCCGGCAGCACGAACCCGGCGGACGCGACGTTGTCCCGGAGGTGCGCGACCGACGAGGTCCCCGGGATGAGCAGCATGTTCGGCGACCGCTGGAGCAGCCATGACAGGGCGACCGTGAGCCGCGACACCTCCAGGCGCGCCGCGACCCGGTCGAGGGCCCCGGACTGGATCGGCGAGAACCCACCGAGCGGGAAGTACGGCACGTACGCGATGCCCTGCGACGCGGTGAGGTCGACGAGGGCGTCGTCCTGTCGGCGGGCGACGTTGTACATGTTCTGCACGCAGACGATCGGCACGTAGCTCTGCGCCTCCGCGAGCTGCTCCGCGCTGACGGTCGACAGACCGATGTGCCGGACGAGCCCCTCCTCCTGCAGGCGGGCGAGTGCCTCGACCTGCGGGGCGATCGAACCCGGCTCCGGGGCGTCGAACCCGCCCATGCGGATGTTCACGACGTCGAGCCGGTCGAGTCCGAGGGTGCGGAGGTTCTCGTGCACCTGCGCGACGAGGTCGTCGGGCTCTCGGGTCGGCACCCAGTTGCCCTTCGCGTCCCGGACCGACCCGACCTTCGTCACGATGTGGACGTCCTCCGGGTACGGCGCGAGTGCTTCGCGGATGAGCTCGTTCGTGACGTGCGGGCCGTAGAACTCGGCGGTGTCGATGTGCGTGATGCCGAGGTCGACGACGGTCCGGAGCACCCGGACGGCCTCGTCGTGGTCGGCAGGCGGTCCGAACACGTGCGGCCCGGCCAGCTGCATGGCGCCGTACCCGACGCGTGTCAGGTCGAGGTCGTCAGCGATGCGGTAAGTGCCGCCGGGGAGGGAGGTGGTGGTCATACGACCCACGATGCTCCTCGTGGTCCGGGCGACACGCATCCTCGAATGGTCCTGGGGTACGCGGTCGGGTCCGCCCCGGCTACCGTGCGTCGCGGCGGGCCGGCTTCGGGAAGGTGCGCCGCATGTGGTCGCTCGTCAGCACGTCCCCGATCCCGACCATGAGGACCGAGAAGACGATCTGCTCGATGACCATCCAGAACGGGTACAGCCCGGGGATCGCCGCGATCACCAGCGTCACGATCGGGAAGACCCGGCTGAACAACCGCAGCCGCTGGTACGCCCAGTAGTACCCGAGCTGCGCCCGCCACGCGAACACGTACAGCGTCAGGGTGATGAGCAGCACGACCGTCGCGCGGAACCAGACCGCCCACGGGACGTCCTGGCCGGCCCGGGTCAGGAGCACGGCGACGAGGACCGCGGTCAGTCCGACGACGGTCTCGGCGACGAGCAGCCAGCGGATCCAGCGGAACGACCGGACGGTGTCCGGGTGGGCGAGCATGTCCTCCCGGATGACGTAGCCGCCCTGCCGTCCGCCTGCCAGGCGGTCGAGCCGGAGTCGTGTCCACGCACGGTCCGCCCGCGCGGAGAGGGCGGGCGGGTGCGGCGTCACCGTCCCATGGTGCCCCATCCGGCCACATCGCGGGGCCACCGGATCTATGGCGGGGCCCCGGGATCTGCGGCGTAGCCACGCGGGGTCCGCGCCGCGGTCACCGACCCTCCCTCGGACGAGCGGTCGGGCGCTGCCATCCATCCCGCACGCACCACAGCGCGCACGGCTGCCCCGGTCAGGAGACGGGCAGCAATTCCGCTCCGCCGAGCACGGCACCGGTGCCGGCGTCGACGAGCAGGACGGAGTGCACCACCGACGGCAGGTCCTGCGGGTCGACGATGACCAGCACGGGGTGTTCGCCGTCCGGCGTGAACGAGCCGAAGTCGGCCGGAACGTCGTCACCGGTCCACCGTGCTCGGTCGGTCCCCACGACGTCACCCGAGGACAGCTGGACCCGCACGGCACCGACGTGCGACCCGGTCGCCCCGGACCCCGCATCGACCCGGACACCGGTGAGGGTGATCTGGACGACCTGTTCCCCGACGACCTCGAGGCGGACGGTGCCCCGGACGTCACCTCGGATCGGAACGAGGTCGCCCGCGATCGGCAGAGCCCGTCGCCACCAGGGAGCCGACGCCTGCCCGTCGTCGACGGGCAGTCCGGTCGCGGCGTCGACCACGGTCGTGTCACCGCTGGTAGCAGCACCGGCGCCCGCGCCAGCGCCGGACGGGACGACCGTCGCGTCGGACGTCGGCTCGTCCGGGATGAAGCCGTGGCCGATGGCCATCCGGGGTCCGTCCGTGCTCGGGGACGGCGACGGCGTGGACGCCGACGTCCGGTCATCCGGAGCGGACCGCAGCGCGACCGCGCCGACGCCGACCGCGACGAGCAGGACCAGCCCCGCCACGAGGGGCGACCGACGCGGTGACGTCGATCGCTCCCCTCGCGGCGCGGCCATGACCGGTCAGCGCTTCCGGCGCTCGCGGACGCGCATGTTGACGATGATCGGGGTGCCGTCGAAGCCCCAGACCTCGCGGAGGCGCCGTGTGATGAACCGGCGGTACTGCGGGTCGAGGAACGCCGACGTGAACAGCACGAAGGTCGGCGGCTGGGTCGACGCCTGCGTGGCGAACAGGATGCGCGGCTGCTTGCCACCGCGGACCGGGTGCGGGTGCTCCTGCACGAGTTCGGCGACGAAGGCGTTGACCTTGCCGGTCGGGATGCGGGTGTCCCACGACTCGAGTGCGGTCTCGAGCGCCGGCACGAGCTTCTCGAGGTGGCGTCCGGTGCGGGCGGAGATGTTCACGCGCGGTGCCCAGGTGACGTGCGCCAGGTCCTGCTCGATCTCGCGCTCCAGGTAGCGGCGGCGCTCGTCGTCGAGCAGGTCCCACTTGTTGTAGGCCAGGACGAGTGCGCGCCCGGACTCGAGCACGAGGTCGATGATGCGGAGGTCCTGCACCGACACCGGTTCGGTCACGTCGAGGACGACGACGGCGACCTCGGCCTTCTCGAGGGCGGCGGTCGTGCGGAGCGAGGCGTAGAAGTCGGCACCCTGCTGCATGTGCACGCGCTTCCGGATGCCGGCGGTGTCGACGAAGCGCCAGGTCTTGCCACCGAGTTCGACCTGCTCGTCCACCGGGTCACGGGTCGTCCCCGCGAGCTCGTTGACGACCACGCGCTCCTCGCCGGCGGCCTTGTTGAGCAGCGAGCTCTTGCCGACGTTCGGCCGGCCGAGGATCGCCACGCGACGCGGGCCACCGATCTCCTGCTTCGCGACCGCGGACACGTCGGGCAGCGTCGCGATGATGAGGTCCAGGAGGTCCGCGACACCGCGACCGTGCAGGGCCGAGACCGGGTGCGGCTCGCCGAGGCCGAGGTTCCACAGCGCGTGGGCCTCGAGGTCGCGGCGCTCGTCGTCGGACTTGTTCGCGACGACGATGACCGGACGGTCGGTGCCGCGCAGCATCTTCACGACGTGCTCGTCGGTCGCGGTGATGCCGACCGTGACGTCCACGACGAAGAGCACCGCGTCGGCGAGGTCGATCGCGACCTCGGCCTGGGCGGCGACCGAGGCGTTGATGCCCTTCGCGTCGGGCTCCCACCCGCCGGTGTCGACGATGGTGAACCGCTTGTCGTTCCACTCGGCCTTGTAGCTGACGCGGTCACGCGTGACACCCGGGGTGTCCTGCACGACGGCTTCACGCCGCCCGAGGATGCGGTTCACGAGCTGCGACTTGCCGACGTTCGGACGCCCGACGATCGCGAGCACCGGCAGCGCCGGCAGGTACGCGACGCCGTCGACGCCGAGCTTGCCGGCTTCGAGGAGTGCGACGTCCTCCTCGTCGAGGTCGTAGTCCTCGAGCCCGGCACGGAGCGCGCTCGCACGCTGGTCCGCTTCGGCCTCGTCGATGTCGGCGAGCCGCTCGCCGAGGGAGTCGTCGTACTCGGGGAAGTCGTCGTCGCTTCGGTCGTCCAGCTGCGCCATGGTGGTTTCCTTGCCGGCGGCCGGTCGGCCGCGTGTTCGTGGTTCACGTGCGGCCGTGTGGCCGCCTCGTCGTCAGTTCGTGGCCGAGCGGGCCAGGTCGACCACCGCCTGCACGGTCTGGTCGAAGTCGAGGTCGGTGGAGTCGAGGGTGGTGACGCCGTCGGCGGCGTTCATGAAGTCGACGACCTTCGCATCGGCAGCGTCCCGACGGGCGAGGGCGGCCGACGTCTCTTCGGCCGACTGGGTCGTGACCTCTGCCGACCGACGTGCCATCCTAACGGATTCGTCGGCGGTCAACAGGATGCGGACTTCGGCGTCCGGTGCGACGACCGTCGTGATGTCCCGACCCTCGGTGATGATGCCCTGTCCGTCCGCCTTCCGCATGACCTGGCGGAAGAGCGAGACGAGCTTCGCGCGCACGTCGGGCAGCTTCGCGATGTGGGCGACCGCCGCCGTGACCTCGGGCGTCCGGATGGCGTCCGTGACGTCGACACCGCCGACGCGCACGAAGTAGTGGTCGGGGTCGGTGCCGATCTCGTAGTCGAAGTGGTCCCAGCTGGCCAGGACCGCGGCCGGGTCGTCGAGGTCGACGCCGAGCTGCAGGGCGTGCCACGCGAGCGCACGGTAGGCGGCGCCGGTGTCCTGGTAGCCGAAGCCGAGTGCGCGGGCAGCGGCGCGGGACACGCTCGACTTGCCGCTGCCTGCGGGGCCATCCACGGCGATGACGAACTTCGCGACGAACGCGCCGGCCGGGAGCCCGGCGGGCATCGGGTCACGCGTGGAGCCGAGTTCACCGGCACCCTGACCGTCCGCACCACCGGTGACGTCGCCGCCGCCGAGGGGTCCGGGCTGGTCGGCGGGGGTCGGCAGACCGGAGTCGGGGCCGTCCGGGCCCCCCGTCACGCCGGACTCGAGTGCGGTGTCGTGCTCGTTCAGGCCCATGCTGCTGCGATCCTCCATCCGCGACCCTCGAGTTCCTCGACGAGTCGCTGTTCGTGCTCGGGGACGACCGACACCTCGACGATGCCGATCTGCGCCCGTGGCGAGTGTTCGAGGTGCAGGTCCTCGAGGTTGATGCCGAGCTCCCCGATGGTGGTGAGGAGCGCGGCGAACTGTCCGGGACGGTCGTCGATCAGGACGACGACACGGGCGAACCGGGCGGTGGAGCCGTGCTTGCCGGGCAACCGCTCGACACCCCGGTTGCCGGACGCGATGGTCTCGGCCAGGCTGCGGGGCGACCCGGGGGCCGTCGGGTCGGCGAGCGCGTCGATCACCCGGTCGAGCTCGTCCCGCAGGTCGGTCAGCACCGGTCGGATGTGTGCGGCGTTCGCGCCGATGATCTGCACCCACAGACCCGGGTCGCTCGCGGCGATGCGCGTGACGTCGCGCACCCCGCCGCCGGCGAGCCCGAGGGCCTCCCCCGGAGCGTCCCGGAGTCGGGAGGCCATGAGCGTCGACACCAGTTGCGGGACGTGGGAGACGACGGCGACCGCCTGGTCGTGGGATGCGGGGTCCATCGGGACGACGGTCGCGCCGAGGTCGAGCGCCAGGTGCTCCACCGGGGCAGCTCGCTGGTGGGTGATGTCGTCGTGTCCGGCGATCACCCACGGACGGCCGATGAACAGGTCGGCCCGGGCGGCGGTCGGCCCGCTGCGTTCTCGGCCGGCCATCGGGTGCGAGCCGATGTAGCGCGAGACGTCGGCGCTGACGGCACGGAGTCGTTCGAGTGGCCCGGACTTCACGCTCGCGACGTCGGTCACGACGGCGTCCGGGAAGGCGGCGAGTTCGCGTTCCACGACGCTGGCCGTGACGTCCGGCGGCACCGCGACGACGACGAGCTCCGGCGCGTCACCCGGTGCAGGACGGCGTCCGGCGCCGTAGTCCACGGCGAGCGCCAACGCGGCCGGAGACACGTCGTCCAGGATGACGTCCACTCCCTTGTCCCGCAGGGCGAGGCCGATCGACGCGCCCAGCAGGCCGGTCCCGACGATCCGCACGGGCCCGCGGAGTCGCCGGTCGATCCCCGACGACACCCGGTCGTCGGGGAGGGCGGGCGGAGTGGCTTCGGTCACGCCGCAAGCCTAGCGAGCGGTGCGGCCCGGGAACGGGACGGCGCCGGGCCTGTGGGGAACTCCCCCACCTGCGCCGGCGCCGTCCGTGAGCCGGTCAGTCCGTGCTCTCCGCCTCGTCGTCACCCGTGCGGGTCCCCGCGGTCCGCGCGATGCCCAGCAGCTTGCCGAGCTCGACGGTGGTGAGTTCCCGCACCTGGCCCGGCGCGAGGCTGCCGAGCTGGAGCGGCCCGAAGGACCGTCGGACGAGTTCGAGGACCGGGTGCCCGATCGCCTCGAGCATCCGCCGGACGATGCGGTTGCGGCCGGAGTGCAGGGTGATCTCGACCAGGGACTCCCCGCGCGACGACTCGAGCAGGCGCGCCTTGTCGGCGGCGATCGGTCCGTCCTCCAGGTCGATGCCGTCGAGCAGCAGCTGCAGCGTGGAGGGCGTCATCGTGCCGTCGACCTTCGCGACGTAGGTCTTCGTCACGCCGAACGACGGGTGGGCCAGCACGTGCGCGAGGGCTCCGTCATTCGTCAGGATGATCAGGCCGGCCGTGTCGTAGTCGAGGCGGCCGACGTTGAACAGGCGCTCCTCGAACCGGTCGACGAACTGGGACAGGTCCGGGCGGTCGTGCTCGTCCTGCATGCTCGAGACCACGCCGGTCGGCTTGTTGAGGACGACGTACCGCCGCGAGGTGTCGGTCTGCACCGGCACACCGTCGACGGCGACCTCGTCGGTGTCCGGGTCGACGCGGCGACCGAGCATGTCCGCCACCTCGCCGTTCACCGTCACGCGCCCTTCGGCGATGAGGTTCTCCGCGACACGACGGCTGGCGACGCCGGCAGCGGCGATCACCTTCTGCAGGCGCTCACCACCCTCCTGGAGGTCCGGCTCGCCTCCGTCGGTCGTCGTCCCGTCCGCCGGGTCCCAGTCCGGGATGATCGGGCGTTCGGGCGTGCCCTCGGCGGGACGGCCCTCGTCGTCGCGTTCGCCAGCGGGCAGGGGCGTCGTGCGCTTGCGTGCGGGGTCGTTGCGCGGGCTGGTCGTGCCACCGACGTAGCGGCGGCCGTTGTGCCAGACGCTGCTCGGGGCGCCGTCCGGGCTCCGGCGGTCGTCGCGGCGCGGGTCGCCGCCACGCTCGGCACCCCGGTCGTCCGACCGACGGGTCGCCCCGCGGTCGTCACGGCCGCGGTACCCACCGCGCTGGTCGTCGCGGCCACCACGGGAGTCACGTCCCTGGTGTCCGCCACGCTCCGCGCCACGGTCGTCGCGCGGCCGGTCACCACCGCGGTAGCCGCCGCGCTGGTCGTCACGGGCGCCAGCAACGGGCCGACGGTCGGAGTCGTCGCGGCGCACGAAGCGGCCGCGGTCGTCGTCCCGACTCACGAAGCCGCCACGGTCGTCCGAGCGACGGTCGGAGCTGCGCGCCTCACGGTCCGGATGTCCGCGGAAGCCACCGGAAGACCGGTCGTCTCCGCCGCGGTACCCGCCGGAACGGTCGTCACGGCCTCGGAAGCCACCCGTCGGACGGTCGCCGCCACGGTCGTCACGCCCTCGGAAGCCACCGGAGGACCGGTCGTCACCGCCGCGGTACCCACCGGTCGATCGGTCGCCGCCCCGGTCGTCCCGCCCGCGGTACCCACCGATCGGACGGTCGCCGCCACGATCGTCACGCCCGCGGTACCCACCGGTCGGACGGTCGCCGCCCCGGTCGTCCCGCCCGCGGTACCCACCGGCCCCGCGGTCGTCGCTCCCGCGGTACCCGCCCCGGTCGCCGGCACCACGCTCGTCGCGACCGCGGTACGCACCGCGGTCCGAGGAGCCGCGGTCGTCGCGCCCGCGGTACCCGCCCGTCGAGCGGTCCCCACCGGCACGGTCGTCGCGCCCGCGGTACCCACCGGCACCCCGGTCGTCGCCGCCGCGGTACCCACCACGGTCCCCACCGGCACGGTCGTCGCGCCCGCGGTACCCACCGGCACCCCGGTCCTCGCCGCCGCGGTACCCACCACGGTCTCCGCCAGCACGGTCGTCGCGCCCGCGGTACCCACCGCGGTCACCGGCACCCGCACCACGGTCGTCGCGCCCGCGGTAGCCACCGCGGTCACCCGCACCCGCACCACGGTCGTCCCGCCCGCGGTACCCGCCGGAGCCGGCCCCGTCGCGTCCGCGGGGTGCGTCGTCACGGCGGCCCGCGCCTCCCGGCCGGCCACCGCCCGTGCGTCCGGAGCCGCCGCGGCGGTCGTCGTCTCGTCGTGGTCTGTCGTTCTGGTCAAACCCGGCCATCGGGGATCCCTTCGGTCTGCCCGAAGCCGTCCGCGCCGTCCTCCAGGAGGGGCGAGATGAGCGGAAGCTCGTCGAGCGAGTTGATGCCGAGCTGCTGGAGCAGCAACTCGGAGGTGACGTAGTTGATGGCGCCGGTCTCGGAGTCGGTGAACGACTCCTCGATGAGGCCGCGCGCGACGAGGGTCCGGACCACGCCGTCGACGTTGACGGCCCGGATCGCGGCGATCTGGGAACGGGTGATCGGCTGCTTGTAAGCGACCACGGCCAGCGTCTCGAGGGCTGCCTGGGACAGCCGTGCCGGACGCTCGGCCTCGACGAACTGCTCGACGACGGCGTCGAGTTCCGAGCGGACGTAGAAGCGCCAGCCCCCGCCGACCTCGCGGAGCTCGAACCCGCGACGGACCGTGCCGTCGACGCCGTCGAAGTCGGCCACCAGGCGGTCGACCGCCTGCCGGACGACGGCCACCGGCTCCCCGACGGCGGCGGCGAGTGCCACGAGCGACTGCGGCTGGTCCGCGATCATCAGGATCGCTTCGAGTTGACGGTCGATCGACGCCTCGACGGCAGGCGCGGCGTCGGCGGGCGCGTCGGCTCGTGCCGCTGCGGCAGCACGGAGCTCGGCTTCCAGGGCTCGGGCGTCCTCGATCTCGTCCGAGCCACCCGGCTCGGCGGACCCACCGGCGCGGGCGCGCGCACCGCGAGCCTGCACGTCATCCGTCATAGTCGGCTCCCAGGTTCGCGAGGCTCTCGTCCGTCCAGTCGAGCGCGGTCCACCGGAGGATCAGTTCCCCGAGTGGTTCGAGTTGCTCGAACGAGATGGAGGCGTTCCGGTACAGCTCCAGGATCGCGAGGAAACGAGCCACCACGATACCCGCCTGGTCGACGCCCGCGATCACCTCGCGGAACGTCACGTCCGGCGACCCCTCGTCGGCGCGGGTGCGCAGGAGGGACACGACGATGGCGGCCTGCTCCCGGATGCTCACGGCGGGGGCGTGCAGGTGGTCGAGCCCGACGGTCGGGATCTCCCGCGGGGCGAACGCCAGTGCCGCCAGCGCCGCGAAGTCCTGCACGGAGAGCGTCCACACCAGCTCCGGGGTCCGGGCGCGGAACCGTTCCTCGAGCCGGACGCTCCGGACGTGCCGTCGGGACTCGGTCGCCCAGCGGTCGCCGAACCAGTCCGCGGCCTGCTTGAACGCCCGGTACTGCAGCAAGCGGGCGAAGAGCAGGTCGCGGGCCTCGAGGAGCGCCACGTCCTCGGCGTCCACGAGTTCACCCTGCGGGAGCAGTCCGACGATCTTCAGGTCGAGGAGCGTCGCAGCGACGACGAGGAACTCGCTCGCCTCGTCGAGTTCGTCGCTCGACTCGGCCTGTCGCACGTACGCGATGAACTCCCCCGTGACCGCGCTGAGGGCGACCTCGGTGATGTCGAGCTCGTGCTTCGTGATGAGCGAGAGCAGCAGGTCGAACGGTCCGTCGAAGTTGCTGAGACGCACCCGGAACCCGGGTGCCGTCGTGGTGCCGACCGGCGCGTCGCGCTCGTCGTCGACGGGTCCGGGCGCGCCGGACGGGAGGCTCGTGGCCGGTTCCTCAGGCGACGGCGCCACGCTGGACGAGCTCTCGTGCCAGCGACCGGTAGGCGTGCGCCGCGGCGTGGTCCGGAGCCGTCTGTGTGATCGGACGCGCGGAGACGGTGGCGTCGGGGAACTTGATCGTGCGGCCGATGACCGTGTCGAGGACCCGGTCACCGAAGGTCTCGACGACCCGCTCCATGACCTCCCGCGAGTGCAGCGTCCGTGCGTCGTACATGGTCGGGAGGATGCCGTCGAGCGTCAGGGCCGGGTTGAGCCGGTCGCGCACCTTGTCGATGGTCTCGATGAGCAGCGCGACACCGCGGAGGGCGAAGAACTCGCACTCGAGCGGGATGAGCACACCGTGCGCGGCCGTCAGGGCGTTCACGGTCAGGAGGCCGAGCGAGGGCTGGCAGTCGATGAGGATGACGTCGTAGTCGTTCGACACCTTCCGCAGCACGCTCGCGAGGATCTGCTCCCGGGCGACCTCGTTGACCAGGTGCACCTCGGCCGCGGACAGGTCGATGTTCGCCGGGATGACGTCGAGCAACGGCACGTTCGTCGGCTGGATGACCTGGTTCGGGTCCTTCACGGCGCCCATGAGCAGGTCGTAGACGGTGGGGATGTCGTGCGTCCGCACGCCGAGGCCGGCGGAGAGGGCACCCTGCGGGTCGAAGTCGACCGCCAGGACCTTCCGCCCGTACTCGGCCAGCGCGGCACCGAGGTTGATGGCGGTGGTGGTCTTGCCGACCCCGCCCTTCTGGTTGCACAGGGAGATGATGCGCGCCGGACCGTGGCCGTCCAGCTCGTCCGGCACGGGGAACGCCCGCACGGGCCGACCGGTC
The DNA here is from genome assembly GCF_003224415.1 of Curtobacterium sp. MCBD17_023. Classification (NCBI taxonomy): domain Bacteria; kingdom Bacillati; phylum Actinomycetota; class Actinomycetes; order Micrococcales; family Microbacteriaceae; genus Curtobacterium; species Curtobacterium sp. MCBD17_023. The sequence continues at coordinate 101,630 of NZ_QKLJ01000005.1, read as the reverse complement.
GGACCCGTGACGATGTCGCCGGTACCGGAGGCTGTCGTCGGGATGCTGCTCACCCGGCCATCGTACCGGCGCACCCGCGGCTCACCCGGCCGCACCGCCGAGCGGGCAGACCCGCGGGTCGGACCGGACACGGGCCTCCCGGTCGTCGGAGGGCCGTGATCAGGCGGCGCGGAGGGCGACGCGCATGCTGTCGACGCGGTCCGCGATCACCGGGTCGGTGGCCCACCGCTGCTGCAGGCGCCCGACCAGTTCCGTCACCTGCTCGCGGTCGAGCCCGGCGATGAGGCGCAGGCCGACCGTGAGCTCGGGCCCGGCGAACCGGGAGAGCGGGTCCCCCGGCGACAGCTCGACCCGGACCACGGCCGGTTCGGTCTCGATCGTGCCGGCGAAGGCCCGCGCGACCTCGGGGTCCTCGGAGCACGGCGTCCAGGGCAGGTCCTGCCCGAGCGCCCACACCGCGGGCCGCCGCAGGACGAACTCGGTCGCTGCCGTGGGGTCGAGCACGACGAGTTGCGTGTCCTCGCTCGCCGCGGCCATCGCCACCCGGCGGGACTCGACCGGGATCGGACGGGCATCGGCGTCCCAGGCGCGCATCGCCTCGACCGAGGTGAATGCGGGCATGACGGCTCGGCCGTCCGGGCCGGCCACGGTCACGATCGACAGTTCCTGGGTCTTGTCGACGGTGCGCCCGTCCGGGGTCTCTCCGACGTCGCCCGCTTCGGCGACGAGCGGGATGAGTAGACGTGCCGAGCGGAGGGCGTCCACGACGGCGCCGTGCGGGCCTCCCGAGGCGACCGCGGTGATCGCGGCGACGAGGTCCGGGTCGGCCAGGCCGTCGTCCTCGGCGAACGTCGTGTCGTGTGCGTCGAACGTCCGACCGGCCCAGGGGTTCCCCGCGGAGTCGGCGGTGTGGTCGTGCGCCGCGTGCTCCTCGGCGGTCCGGTCGTCGGGTTCCGGACCCGTGCCGCGGCCGTTCGAGATCCCCGCCACGGACTACTCCGAGGCGATGTCGAGCGCGGCCGGGAGCGTGAACGCCCCCGAGTACAGCGCCTTGCCGATGATCGCGCCCTCGAGACCGTGCGGCACGAGTTCGCGGAGCGCACGCAGGTCGTCGAGCGTCGAGATGCCGCCCGAGGCCACCACGGGCTGGTCGGTCCGGTCGCACACCTGGCGCAGCAGGTCGACGTTCGGGCCCTGCAGGGTGCCGTCCTTCGTGACGTCGGTGACGACGTACCGGGCGCAGCCGGCTTCCTCGAGCCGGTCGAGCACCTCCCAGAGGTCGCCTGCGTCCTCGGTCCATCCCCGGCTTGCGAGGGTGGTGCCGCGGACGTCGAGCCCCACGGCGATCTGCTCGCCGTACTGCCCGATGACCCGCGCGGCCCAGTCGGGGTTCTCGAGGGCGGCCGTGCCGAGGTTGACCCGGGCGGCACCGGTGGCGAGGGCGGCCTCGAGCGAGGCGTCGTCGCGGATGCCGCCGGAGAGCTCGACGGAGACGCCCTCGACCTCGCGGACGGCGTGCGCGATCACCCTGCGGTTGTCGCCACGACCGAACGCCGCGTCGAGGTCCACGAGGTGGATCCACTCCGCCCCCTGGTCACGCCAGGTGCGGGCCGCGACGACGGGGTCGCCGTACCCGGTCTCGCTGCCGGCTTCGCCCTGGGTGAGGCGCACGGCCTGGCCGTCGACGACGTCGACGGCCGGCAGCAGGACGAGGGGCTGGGTGGTGGAGAGCTCGGTCATGGTCCCGTCGGGATCGGGGGTCACAGTGACGAGACCCAGTTGCGGAGGAGGCGGATGCCCGGCTCGCCGGACTTCTCCGGGTGGAACTGCGTGGCGCTCAGCGGGCCGTTCTCGACCGCGGCGATGAACCGTTCCCCGTGCTCGGCCCAGGTGAGCTTCGGCGCACGGAACGGCCCGTACGCCTCGAGCGGGAAGTCGGTGACGCCGTAGGAGTGCACGAAGTAGAAGCGCTCGTCGCGGAGGCCGTCGAACAGCACGGAGTCCTCGGGGGCCTCGACCGTGTTCCAGCCCATGTGCGGTAGGACCTCGGCCCCGATCGGTTCGACGACGCCGGGCCACTGCCCGAGGCCCTCGACGTCGGCACCGCGCTCGACGCCGCGCTCGAACAGGACCTGCATGCCGACGCAGATACCGAGCACGGGCCGCCCACCGGCCAGGCGGTGGTCGACGATCTCGCCGCCGCGCACCCCCTCGAGCTGGTCGACGACCGCGGCGAACGCGCCGACGCCGGGGACCAGGAGCCCGTCCGCCTCGAGCGCTGCCCGCTTGTCGCTCGACAGCGTCACGTCGGCGCCCGCACGTTCGAGGGCCTTCGCGGCGGAGTGGACGTTGCCGGAGCCGTAGTCCAGGACGACGACGTTCGGCCGGGTGGTGCTCACAGCGTGCCCTTCGTGGACGGGATGCCGTCGACGCGCGGGTCGAGTTCGACGGCGCGGCGCATCGCGCGGGCGAAGGCCTTGAACTCGGCCTCCGCGATGTGGTGGGGGTCGCGCCCGTCGAGGACGCGGACGTGGACGGTGATGCCGGCGTTCATCGTGATCGCCTCGAACACGTGCCGGACCATGGACCCGGTGAAGTGTCCGCCGATCCGGTGGAACTCGAAGCCGGCGGGCTCTCCGGTGTGGACGAGGTACGGACGACCGGACACGTCGACGACCGCCTGCGCCAGGGCTTCGTCGAGCGGGACGAGGGCGTCGCCGTAGCGGCCGATGCCCGCGCGGTCGCCGAGCGCCTGCCGGAGCGCCTGCCCCAGCACGATGCCGGTGTCCTCGACCGTGTGGTGCACGTCGATGTCCGTGTCACCGAAGCTCTGCACGCGCAGGTCGATCAGGGAGTGCTTGCTGAACGCCGTCAGCATGTGGTCGAAGAACGGCACGCTCGTCGCGATCTCGGACTTTCCGGTGCCGTCGAGGTCGAGCGACAGGGACACGGTCGACTCGCTCGTCGAGCGGGTGATCTCGGCGGTGCGCGCGGTCATGCTGCAACCCTAACGGGCGGCTGCTCGGCGGCGACCGCGCGCATGGCGTCGAGGAAAGCGGTCGTCTCCTCCGCCGTCCCGGCGCTCACGCGGAGGTGGTTCGGGATGCCGAGGTCGCGCACGATCACGTCGCGCTCGAGCAGCGACTCGAACGCTGCACGCGGGTCGGCGACCCCGCCGAACAGCACGAAGTTCGACCACGTCTCGTGCGGCTGGTACCCCATCGCGCGCAGTTCCGTCACCATGCGGTCGCGCTGCCCGCGGATGTCGTCGACCATGCGCAGCATCTCCGGGGCGTGCCGGAGGGCGGCGACGGCCGCGGCCTGGGTCAAGGCGGACAGGTGGTACGGCAGGCGCACGAGGCGGAGCGCGTCGATGACGGCGGGGTCCGCGGCGAGGTAGCCGACCCGGGCACCGGCGAAGGCGAAGGCCTTGCTCATGGTGCGGGACACGACCAGGCGCTCCCGACCGGGCAGGAGGGTGAGCGCGGTCGGCTGCCCGACGGGCATGAACTCGGCGTACGCCTCGTCGACCATCACGATGCCGTCGGTCGCGTCGTAGACGGCCTCGATCGTGGCGAGGTCGAGCGGCGTCCCGGTCGGGTTGTTCGGCCCGCAGAGGAAGACGAGGTCCGGCCGGTGGGCGGTGACCGCGGCCACGGCCGTCTCCGGCGAGATCCGGAACGCATCGTCACGCTCGGCGGGGATCCACGCGGTGCCGGTCCCCGACGCGATGATCGAGTGCATCGAGTAGGTGGGCGGGAACCCGAGCACGCTCCGCCCCGGTCCACCGAAGGCCTGGAGGAGCTGTTGGATGACCTCGTTCGAGCCGTTCGCCGCCCAGATCGACTCCGGTCCGAGTCCGTGCCCGAGGTACCCGGCGAGTGACTCCCGCAGCTCGGTGAACTCGCGGTCCGGGTAGCGGTTCACGGTCGTCAGCGCTCGGCGGACCGAGGCGACGATGTCCTCCGCGACGTCCTCCGGCACGGGATGCGTGTTCTCGTTGACGTTGAGCTGCACGCGGACGTGCTTCTGCGGGGCGCCGTAGGGGCTCTGCCCGCGCAGGTCGTCGCGGATGGGGAGGTCTTCGAGCGTGATTGCCACCGATCCATCGTAGGCCGCGCCACCTCGGGGCTCGCTGCCCGTCCGGACGGTGCGCGATCGGTGATCGCGTCGGACACCCGACGGTCGGACGGTCAGTTGCCGTACTGGGCCGGGATGGCGATCTCCTGGCCGGCCTGCACACCCGAGCCGTCGAGTGCGTTGAGGCTCACGACGTCCTGGACGAAGTCGCGCGGGTCGGAGTCGGGCGCGGTCTGCTCGGCCAGCTGCCACAGGGTCTCGCCCGGCTGGACCGTGACCGTGTCGAAGTGCACGTCGGCCGCCCGGTCACCGGCAGATGCCTGACCGCCGTTGAGCATCGCGATCCCGACGCAGAACAGCACGGGAAGGGCGGCGAGGGTCGTGAAGACGACCCGCCCGCGACGGGTGAGACGGAGACGCGTCCGCACTGCGGGTGCTGCGGTGTGCTGCGTGTCCGCGATGGCGTTGGTGCTCATGTCGTTGCCTTCCTGCTTGCCGTCGGAGTCCGACCGGTCCAGATGGGCCGACCGAAGCCGTGTACCGAACATACGTTCGATCGGGTGGATGCACAAGTCCCGCGGAGGGATCTGTGGGGGGATTTCCTGCGACACGCTCGAACAGGTGTTTGGCCCGGGTGTGTCGACCGGATACTGTTTCGAGCGACTGGAACGAGTCTCGCGGCGACCACCGACATTCCCGCGGACACCGATCCACCGCGACGAAGGGCGAGACGTGACGGACGAACTGCGCGGACAGAAACCGCTGACCGCGAAGCAGCAGTCGATCCTCGACGCCATCCGTGCGTCGATCGCCAGCCGGGGCTACCCGCCGAGCATGCGCGAGATCGGCGACGCCGCCGGCCTCTCGTCACTCTCGAGCGTCTCGCACCAGCTCGGACAGCTCGAGCTCGGCGGGTGGATCCGTCGTGACCCGAACCGCCCGCGCGCGCTCGAGGTCCTCGTCGACGAGCCGGCGCCCGGCACCGACGGGCCGGACGTGGACGCCACCACCCTCGTGCCGCTGGTCGGGCGCATCGCGGCCGGTGTCCCGATCACCGCGGAGCAGCACGTCGACGAGATCATCCCGCTCCCCCGTCAGCTGGTCGGGACGGGCGACCTCTTCATGCTCAAGGTCGTGGGCGAGTCGATGATCGACGCCGCGATCTGCGACGGCGACTGGGTGGTCGTCCGTGCACAGCAGACCGCCGAGAACGGTGACGTCGTCGCCGCCATGCTCGACGAGGAAGCGACCGTCAAGGTCTTCCGTCAGCGCGACGGGCACACGTGGCTGCTGCCCCGCAACTCCGCGTTCGAGCCGATCCTCGGCGACGCCGCGACGGTCCTCGGCAAGGTCGTCGCGGTCCTCCGCTCCCTCTGACACCACTCCCCGACACACGACGAGGGCGGCCGCACGCATCGCGAAGGCGGTGCGGGCAGCCGCCCTCGTCCCGGTCCCGGGGGACGCCGGACGGGAGGCACGGTGCGAGCGTGCACCGCGCCTCCCGTCCGGCGGACCAGCGTCAGACGGACGCGACCGACGCGACCACGTACGGGTCGAGTTCGGCGACCTCCCGCTGGAAGACCCGCACCCGGAGGCGCGTCCCCTCCGCCACGTAGTCGAGGGACTCGACCGCGCCGGCGTCGTGCAGCTGCGAGACCAGGTCGCCGCGGGAGAACGGCAGGACGACGGTCAGTTCGACGTCGGGCTCCGGCAGGCGAGCCTCGATCGCCGCGAGCAGGTCCGGGATGCCGGCACCGGTCCGCGCCGACACGAAGACGGCGTCCGGCGCGAGCGCCACGAGGGCCATGCGCTGGGTGTCGTCGATCAGGTCGGCCTTGTTGAACACGACGACCTCCGGGATGTCGCGCGCGCCGACGTCGCCGATCACGTCGCGGACGGTCGCGAGCTGCGCCGCCGGGTCCGGGTGGGAGCCGTCCACGACGTGCACGATGACATCCGCGTTCCCGACCTCCTCGAGCGTCGAACGGAACGCCTCGACCAACTGGTGCGGGAGGTTCCGGACGAAGCCCACGGTGTCCGTGAAGGTGAACTCGCGACCCTTCGACGTCTCCGTGCGCCGGACCGTCGAGTCGAGGGTGGCGAACAGCTGGTTCTGCACCAGGACGCCTGCGCTCGTCAGTCGGTTGAGCAGCGAGGACTTGCCGGCGTTCGTGTACCCGGCGATCGCGACGCTCGGGACGTCGTTGCGGTCGCGGTCGGCGCGCTTGGCCTCGCGGGCGGGTGTGAAGGACGCGATCTGACGGCGCAACTTCGCCATCCGGGTGTGGATGCGGCGTCGGTCGAGCTCGATCTTCGTCTCACCGGGACCACGGGAGCCCATACCTGCACCGCCGGAGACCTGACCACCGGCCTGTCGGGACATCGATTCACCCCAACCGCGCAGACGCGGCAGCAGGTACTCGAGCTGTGCGAGCTCGACCTGCGCCTTGCCCTCGCGGGTGGTGGCGTGCTGACTGAAGATGTCCAGGATCACGGCCGTCCGGTCGATCACCTTGACCTTCACGACGTCCTCGAGCGCGCGCCGCTGCGAGGGTGCGAGTTCGGTGTCGGCGATGACCGTGTCGGCACCGGTGGCCTTGACCACCATCGCGAGTTCCTGGGCCTTGCCCTTGCCGAGGTACGTCGCCGGGTCCGGGTTCGGTCGGCGCTGCAGGAGGCCGTCGAGCACCACGGCACCGGCGGTCTCGGCGAGGGCCGACAGTTCGCGGAGGGAGTTCTCGGCGTCGGAGGCGTCGCCCTGCGCGTACACGCCGATGAGGACGACCCGCTCGAGCCGGAGCTGCCGGTACTCGACCTCGGTGACGTCCTCGAGCTCGGTGGAGAGGCCGCCGACGCGGCGCAGCGCCGCACGGTCCTCACGGTCGTACTGTTCGCCGTCGCCGTCCCAGCCCTGCTCGTCCACCGAGCGGGTCTGGATCGCCTGCGCCGGCGCGAAGATGGAGGATGCTGCGCGCCGGTCGGCGTTGCGCAGCACCCGCTCGACGACACCGTCTGCGCTGTCGTCGTGGATGGTCTGTTCGTCCTGCTGATGGGATTCCGTCATGCTGTCCACAGGGTACCTCCGGAGCCCTCTGGACACACGGGGTTCCCGGTACGGTTCTTCCATGGCGAACGACCACTACTTCTCTGCCACTCCGGAGAGCCCGGCGCGGCCGCGCCAGATCCGCGTGACGCTCGCCGGTCGGACGCTCGACCTCACCACCGCCGCCGGCGTCTTCAGCCCGGACGGCATCGACCGCGGCACGAGCGTGCTGCTGCGCACCGTCCCCGCGCCCGCGCCCACCGGGGACCTGCTCGACGTCGGATGCGGGTGGGGTCCGCTGGCGATCACCATGGCGCTGCAGTCCCCCGACGCCCACGTGTGGGGCGTCGACGTCAACGAGCGCGTCCTCGACCTGGCGCGCACCAACGCCGCCACTGCCGGAGCGGACAACGTGACGGTGGGTCTGCCCGCCGACATCCCGTCCGACGCCACGTTCCGGACGATCTGGTCGAACCCGCCGATCCGGGTCGGCAAGGACGAACTGCACGACATCCTCCGCACGTGGATCCCCCGGCTCGCCGTCGGCGGGGACGCCTGGCTCGTGGTGTCGAAGGACCTCGGCGGGGACTCACTGCAGCGCTGGTTGCAGCAGACGCTGGCGGAGGGCTTCGCCGTCACGCGGGCGACGACCGACAAGGGCTTCCGCGTCATCCGGGTGCACCGGACGGCGTGACCGGTGCTGGCTGAGGCCTGCCCGGCCCCGCTCGGGCGGGCCCGGCCCAGCTCGGGCGGGCCCGGCCCAGCTCGGGCGGGCCCGGATCAGCTCGGACGGACCCAGACCCAGCTCGGACGGACCCAGACCAGCTCGGACGGACCCAGACGGGCTCGGGCCGCCTCAGACCGTGAGGTCCCCCGAGAAGACGAGTTCCGCCGGACCGGCGAGCGAGACGTGCTCGCCGTCCTCCGCGGCGAACATGCGCACGGTGAGCACGCCGCCCGGAACGCGGACGCGCCAGGTGTCGGGCGCTGCCGAGCCCGCCCAGTACCGGGTCGCGAGGGCCGCGGCGATCGCACCCGTCCCGCACGACAGCGTCTCGCCACTCCCACGCTCGTGCACGCGCATCGTGATCTCGCCGACACCGTCCGTGACGAGTGGGTCGCCGGGGAGCACGAACTCGACGTTCGCGCCCGAAGCGGGAGCCGGGTCGAGCACCGGCACGTAGGTCAGGTCGATGCCGGCGAGCTCCTCCTCGCTGGCGACCGCCACGACGACGTGCGGGTTGCCCACGTCGATGCCGAGGCCGGGCCGTGCGCGGTCGAGCTCCTTCGCGCGGACGAGGACGTCGTCCGACCCGCCACCGTCGATGCCGAGACGCCACCGGCCGAGGTCGGCAGCGAAGCCCGTCGACGACCGTTGGATGTCGACGACGCCCTTCCGGCTGCCCACGGTCAGGGTCTGTCCCGGGGCGAGGTCGACGAGTCCCGCCTCGGTCAGGTACCGGGCGAAGACGCGGATCCCGTTGCCACACATCTCGGCCACCGAGCCGTCGGCGTTGTGGTAGTCCATGAACCAGGTGGCGTCCGGGTCCTCGGCGAGGACCGCTCGGCCCTCGGGGATCGCGTCGGACCGCACCGCCCGGATGACGCCGTCGGCGCCGACGCCGAACCGCCGGTCCGCGATCGCACGGATCCGGTCCGGGGTCAGGTCGACCGTCGCGTCGGGGTCGGCGAACAGGACGAAGTCGTTGCCGGTCCCGTGGCCCTTGGTGAAGTGCAGCTCGGTCACGGGACGATCCTACGGGCCAGTCCCGACAGCTCCGCGGCCCCGGCGCCGGTGACGTCCACCGCGCTCACCCGGGTCGTCCCGGCGTCGGCGTACCGCTTGAACCAGGAGACCTGTCGTCGCGCGTACTTGCGCGTGGCGATGCTCGTCGCCTCCACGGCCTGGTCGACCGTCGCCTCCCCGCGGAGGACCTGGAGTGCCTGCGCGTACCCGATGGCGGCACGCGCCGTGCGACCCTGTTCGAGTCCCCGGTCCCGCAGGGTCGCGACCTCGTCCACGAGCCCGGTGGCGAACATGCGCTCGGCCCGGGTGCGGAGGCCCGCCACGAGCTGCTCGCGGTCGCGCCGCAGGTGCAGGACGTGCGCCGGTCGCCACGGGCGCGGCGCGGACGGGAGGCTCGGGGTGACGCGGTCCGACCGGCTCGCGATCTCGACGGCCCGGATCAACCGCCGCGGGTTGCGGGCGTCGATCACGGCCGCCGCGGCCGGGTCGAACGCTCGCAGTCGGTCGAGCAGGACGGTCGGCCCGAGCTCCCGGTGCTCCCGCTCGAGCTGCTCGCGGAGCACGGGATCGGTCCCCGGGAAGTCGAGGTCGAACAGCACGGCGGACACGTAGAGGCCGCTGCCGCCGACGAGCACGGCGACATCGCCGTCCGCCGTGATCTCCTCGATCACCGCGCGGGCGTCGCGCTGGTACGCCGCGACGCTCGCCTCGTCCGTGACGTCGAGCACGTCGAGCTGGTGGTGCGGGATGCCGCGACGTCCGGACTCCGGGACCTTCGCGGTGCCGATGTCCATGCCGCGGTAGAGCTGCATGGCATCGGCGTTGACGATCTCCGCCCGTCGTCCATGCGCACGGTGCCGTTCGGCGAGGGCCAGGGCGAGCTCGGACTTGCCCGTGCCGGTCGCCCCGACCACCGCGACGACGTCCGCGCCGGCGACCAGGTCGAGAGGTGCGCCCTGGTCGCTCCCGGCCCCCGCACCGACGCCCGGCCCGGCAGGTCCGTCGATCGCCGCACCGGAGCGGGACCCGGGGTCCGCCGAGCGTCCGTCAGCGTCCGACACGGAGCGTGGGAAGACCGAGCGACACCGGACGTGGTCCGGCACCGGGGACGGCAGGGGTGGGGACGCCGCACGACTCGGCCTGCGCGCGGTCCCACGCGTCGCCCGCTCGGGTGCGACGGATGCGGAGGGGGGCGTCCGAATCCGCGATGAGGAAGTGCGGCGCGGCCCTGGTCACCACGACGGAGACGACGTCGCCGGGTCGTGGCACGTCGGGCCCGGCCGGCACCGCGAAGTGCACGAGGCGGGAGTCCTCGGCGCGGCCGGAGAGGCGGTGCGTGCTGTCGTCCTTCTTGCCCTCCCCCGAGGCCACGAGGACCTCGACGGTGCGCCCGAGCTGTGCGCCGTTCTCCTCTGCGGTGATCCGCTCCTGCAGGGCGATGAGTCGCTCGTACCGCTCCTGCACGACCTCCTTCGGCAGTTGACCGTCCATCGTCGCAGCCGGGGTACCGGGGCGGATCGAGTACTGGAACGTGAAGGCCGTGGCGAACCGAGCCTGCTCGACGACGCGCATGGTGTCCGCGAAGTCCTCGTCCGTCTCGCCCGGGAAGCCGACGATGATGTCGGTCGAGATCGCAGCGTGCGGGATCGCGGTGCGCACCCGGTCGAGGATGCCGAGGAAGCGTTCGCTCCGGTAGCTGCGCCGCATGGCCTTGAGCACCCGGTCCGAGCCGGACTGCAGCGGCATGTGCAGCTGCGGCATGACGTTCGGCGTCTCCGCCATCGCGCTGATGACGTCGTCGGTGAACGCTGCGGGGTGCGGACTGGTGAAGCGCACGCGTTCCAGGCCGTCGATCTGCCCGGTGGCGCGGAGGAGCTTGCCGAACGCCTGACGGTCGCCGAACTCGACGCCGTAGGAGTTGACGTTCTGCCCGAGCAGCGTGACCTCGATCGCACCGTCGTCGACGAGGGCCTGGATCTCGGCGAGCACGTCGCCCGGCCGGCGGTCCCGCTCCTTGCCGCGGAGGGACGGCACGATGCAGAACGTGCACGTGTTGTTGCAGCCGACGGAGATCGACACCCAGCCGCTCGAGGTGGACTCCCGCTTCGTCGGCAGTGTCGAGGGGAAGACGTCGAGGGACTCGAGGATCTCGAGCTGTGCCTCGTCGTTGTGCCGGGCCCGCTCGAGCAGGGTCGGCAGGGAGCCCATGTTGTGCGTGCCGAACACGACGTCCACCCACGGCGCCTTCTCGAGGATGACGTCCTTGTCCTTCTGCGCCAGGCAGCCGCCGACGGCGATCTGCATGCCGGGGCGCTCGCGCTTGACGGCCGCGAGCCGGCCGAGGTTGCCGTACAGGCGCTTGTCCGCGTTCTCGCGCACGGCGCAGGTGTTGATGACGACGACGTCGGCCTGCGCGTCCTCCGCGGCGACGTACCCGGCGGCTCGGAGCGACCCGCTGAGCCGCTCGGAGTCGTGCACGTTCATCTGGCACCCGTAGGTGCGCACTTCGTAGGTACGCGGGCGCGCGGCGACGGTCTCCATGATCGTCCCAGTGTAGAACCGGGCGCACCCCGGAAAGCGGCCGGATCCGGACCGGAGCCGCTCTACTCGAACCGGACGGTGCCGCGGCCTCCGGTCGGCGGACGCCGCGGTCCGTCGAGCGCACGCTCGACCGCGATCCGCACGACACCGCCGTTGTAGCCCTTGCGCATGAGGAACCCGGACAGCCGCCGCTCGGCCGTCGCACGGTCGAGACCACGCATCTGGCCCGCACGCTTCGTGGCGAGCTCGATCGCCCGGATGAACTCGTCGTCCTCGTCGTCCGCGGCCGCATCGAGTGCTGCGTCGATCGCGGCCTGGTCGATGCCGCGGCGACGGAGGTCCGCCACGATCGCCTGCCGGCCCAGGCCCTTGCGCGAGTGCATCCGGTCCACCAGGTCGGTGGCCAGGGCGACGTCGTCGAGCAGCCCGACGCGGGTGAGCCGTTCGATCTCCTGCTCGATCACGTCGGAGTCGAACGCGTCCTGCTTGCTGAGCATCGCCCGGAGCTCGGACGTGCTCACGCCGCGGCGGCTGAGCGCGCGCATGCTGATGCGCTCGGCGTCGGCGCGCTGCTCGTCGAGCGGCCGCGGGGCGTCCGCCGGGTCCAACTCATCGCCGGTGATCGAGAAGACCGACGCTGTCTGCGCGTCGGCTTCCTCGTCGCCGTACCCGTCCTGCTCAGCGCGAGCACTCCGGCCCGAGCCGTCGCCGACGACCGGGGACAGCCAAGCCGCCTGCGCACCGCGGACGGGCAGCGGCACCGGGGCGTCGGCGTCGGACGGCGGAGCCGCAGGCACACGCTCCCGTCCGGAACCGGCACCGGCACCGGCACCGGCACCCGGATCATCGCTGCCGACATCCGCCCGGCTGGGGGCGTCCGCTGGAGCCACACCCGCGCCACCAGCGTCGCCGGCACCGGGCCGGGCACCGCCGGAGCGCCGGCGGGACCTCGCACCGAACAGGTCGGTGACCGGCGCGAGGTCCTCGCCGTCGTGGTCGGTCACGCGCCCTTGCGCTCCGCGAGCTTCGGCGCGATCGAGTCGACCGGCGCCGCTTCCTTCGCACCGCCGACGCCGAGCTTGGCGAGGATCTTGCCCTCGATCTCAGCGGCGATCTCGGGGTTCTGGATGAGGAAGGAGCGCGAGTTCTCCTTGCCCTGCCCGAGCTGGTCGCCGTCGTAGGTGTACCAAGCACCGGACTTCTTCACGATCCCGTGGTCGACGCCGAAGTCCAGCAGCGAACCCTCGCGCGAGATGCCCACCCCGTACAGGATGTCGAACTCGGCCTGCTTGAAGGGCGGCGCCATCTTGTTCTTGACGACCTTGACGCGGGTGCGGTTGCCGACGGCGTCCGTCCCGCTCTTCAGCGTCTCGATGCGACGGATGTCGAGGCGGACCGACGCGTAGAACTTGAGCGCCTTACCGCCGGAGGTCGTCTCGGGCGATCCGAAGAACACACCGATCTTCTCGCGCAGCTGGTTGATGAAGATCATCGTGGTCTGCGTCTGGTTCAGCCCACCGGCGAGCTTGCGGAGTGCCTGCGACATGAGGCGGGCCTGCAGACCGACGTGCGAGTCACCCATTTCACCCTCGATCTCCGCGCGGGGCACGAGTGCCGCGACGGAGTCGATGACGATGAGGTCGATGGAACCCGACCGGACGAGCATGTCCGCGATCTCGAGCGCCTGCTCGGCGGTGTCCGGCTGCGAGACGAGCAACGCGTCGATGTCGACCCCGAGCTTCTTGGCGTACTCCGGGTCGAGCGCGTGCTCGGCGTCGATGAACGCCGCGATGCCGCCGTTGCGCTGCGCGTTCGCGATGGCGTGGATCGTCAGCGTGGTCTTGCCGGAGGACTCCGGCCCGTAGATCTCGATTATGCGTCCGCGCGGGAGCCCACCGATCCCGAGCGCGACGTCCAGCGCGACGGAACCGGTGGGGATGACGGCCACCGGGGCACGCTCATCCGTCCCGAGGCGCATCACGGCACCCTTGCCGAACTGACGGTCGATCTGGGCGAGTGCGGTCTCGAGGGCCTTCTCGCGGTCTACTGGTGATGGCATGGGGTGCTCCTTCGTGCTGATGACGGCCGCCTGTAGGCTGTCGCGTCCGGACCGGCCGATGGTGCAAGGCCACTCGTTCTGCGACAAGGCTTCGGACGTGTTCCGATGTCCTCGAACCTACGGCCGCCCACCGACATCCCTGCCGTCAGGAGCGGAGGTCGTGGATGGGACACCCGGTCGACGTCGCTGTGGAGGAACGTAGCACCGACCGAACACGTGTTCGAGCGACACGCCGAACACACGTTCCCATCCTCCGCGGACTCAGTCGCGCGGCTCCTGCAGTCCCTTGCCGTGCCGACGCTCGAGCGGGACGTCCTGCGAGTCGCAGAGGGCGTCCCACACGGCACGCGCGTCGATGCCCGCTGCGAGGGCATCGGCGGCTGACCGGCCTCCGAGCTGTTCGAGCACGACGTCCCGGGACACGACCGCTCCGTACGCGTCCCCGAACACCTGGTCGACGGCTCGCCAGAACTCACTCACCCGCATCGGACCAGCGTAACAACGGGGAACGCCCCCGTCGGCGGACCGACGGGGGCGTTCGAGCGGTACGGGTCAGCGCACCGCGAGGTCGTTGTCGAACTCGGCGACGAGCTCGTCCGGGAGCGTGTCCGGGACACGCGTGAGTCCCTCGACCACTGCGAGGCGGTCGCCCACCTCGCGCATGATCGTCGAGATCGGGGTGTCGAGGGCGTCCGCCACAGAAGCGAGGATCTCGGAGCTGGCCTCTTTCTGACCGCGCTCCACTTCGCTGAGGTACCCGAGGGCAACACTGGCCTTGGACGCGACCTGACGGAGGGTCCGGCCCTTCTGCAAGCGGAAGTCCCGCAGCACGTCGCCGATTTCCTGACGAACGAGAACCATGAGAACTCCTCCTTCCTGTCATCTCCGCGCCCGCTCGATCCGGATGACCGAGCTCGGGTCCGGCGACCCTGAGGTTGCCGGTTGCAGCATGGTAGCCAGTGCGGCTGCCGTCCTGCTGGAGATTGCGTGAGATGTAACCTGACGGTCACGCCCGCTATTCCACGCCCTGGAGTCTGGATCGCAGACGTGCCAGGAGTTCGGAGACGACCGCCGCGCGGATTGCCCCGCGGTCCCCGTCCAGGTGGAGTTCGACCGCTGCGGCGCGCTCGGCGCTCGCGATCCCGATGAACACGGTGCCGACCGGTTTGCCGTCCTGCGGATCCGGTCCGGCGACGCCGGTCGTGCTGATCCCCCAGGTCGCGGGGACGCCGTCCACGGCCAGCGCGATCCGGACACCCGCGGCCATCTGGCGGGCCACCTCGGGGTCCACGGCGCCGTGCTCGGCGAGCAGGTCGGCATCGACACCGAGCACGGTCGCCTTCACGGGCGTGGCGTAGGCGACGACACCGCCGCGCACGACGGCCGACGCCCCGGGGACGCCGACCAGCTCCGACACGACGAGTCCGCCGGTCAACGACTCCGCGACCGCCACGGTCTCGCCGCGTGCGGTCAGGGCCGCCACGAGTGGCGCTGCGTGACCGCCGGAGTCGGCGTCGGTCACGCCGGGGTCCGGTTGTGCTTCCACGCCTGCACCAGGTAGTCGACACCGCTCGCCACGGTCGCCACGAAGGCGGCCGTCATGAAGACGCCGTTCACCCAGTGCGCGAGGTCGCCGACCAGGTGCCACCACGGGAACAGCGCGAGGGTGAGCGCGACGGCCTGCAGCACGGTCTTGACCTTGCCGCCGCGGCTGGCCGGGATGACCCGGTCGGACAGCACGGCGAACCGGAAGACCGTGATGCCGATCTCACGGACCATGATGAGCACCGTCACGTACCAGGGCAGTTCCCCGAGGATCGAGAGGGCCACGAGGGCGCCGCCGATGAGGACCTTGTCGGCGATCGGGTCGACGAGCTTCCCGAAGTCGGTGACCAGGTCCTGGCGCCGCGCGATGATGCCGTCGGCGCTGTCGGTGACGATCGCCACGACGAAGAGCACGGCGGCCCAGATGCGCACCGGCCCGTCCGCACCGGCGTCCGCCAGGAGCAGCACGAAGAACAGCGGCGCCATGAGGATGCGCACCACGGTGATGATGTTCGCGACGTTCGCGGTCGATGCGGGGCCGGGACCCTTCCGCAGGATCCGGCCGCGCCACGGGAACCGGTTGGTCGTACCGTCGGAGGCGGTCATGGTCTCACTCCCTGCCCGTCAGGCCCCAGGCGTCCTCGTCGGTGTCGCCGTCCACCTCATCGTACCCACGTGTCATGCCGGCCACCGGGTCGTCCCCGTACCGGTCGTCGGACCCCTCCGCCGGGTGCGTGGACCCAGCCGCGGCGGGGGCGGCGGGCGCGGCCGGCGGCTCCTCGCCCCGGAGCTTCGCGAGCACCGCGGGCAGCTGGTCCCCCGTCACGAGGACGTCACGTGCCTTGGACCCCTCGGACGGCCCGACGATGTCGCGGGACTCCATGAGGTCCATGAGCCGCCCGGCCTTCGCGAAGCCGACCCGGAGCTTGCGCTGCAGCATCGACGTCGAACCGAACTGCGTCGAGACGACCTGTTCGACGGCCGCCAACAGCAGCTCGAGGTCGTCGCCGATGTCGGCGTCGATCTCCTTGCGCTCGACCACGGCCGCGACGTCCTGCCGGTACTCGGGCTGGGCCTGTCGCGTGACGTGCTGGACGACCTCGGCGACCTCGGTCTCCTGCACCCAGGCGCCCTGCACGCGGACCGCCTTGGACGACCCCATGGGCAGGAACAGGCCGTCGCCCTGGCCGATGAGCTTGTCGGCGCCGGGCTGGTCGAGGATGACGCGGGAGTCCGTGACGCTCGTGACGGCGAAGGCGATGCGCGACGGCACGTTCGCCTTGATGAGGCCCGTGATGACGTCCACCGACGGGCGCTGCGTCGCGAGCACCAGGTGGATGCCGGCGGCGCGGGCGAGCTGGGTGATGCGGACGATCGACTCCTCGACGTCGCGCGGGGCGACGAGCATGAGGTCGGCGAGCTCGTCCACGACGACGAGCAGGTACGGGTACGGCTTGAGCTTCCGCTCACTGCCGGCCGGCAGCACGATCTCCTCGTTCTGGACGGCCTTGTTGAAGTCGTCGACGTGCCGGAAGCCGAACGACGCCAGGTCGTCGTACCGCATGTCCATCTCCTTCACGACCCACTGCAGCGCTTCGGCCGCCTTCTTCGGGTTCGTGATGATGGGGGTGATGAGGTGCGGGACGCCGGCGTAGATCGACAGCTCCACGCGCTTCGGGTCGACGAGGACCATGCGTACCTCGGACGGCTTCGCGCGCATGAGCAGCGACGTGATCATCGAGTTGATGAAGACCGACTTGCCGGAGCCCGTGGAGCCCGCGACGAGCAGGTGCGGCATCTTCGCCAGGTTCGCCACGACGAAGCCGCCCTCGACGTCCTTGCCGACACCGATGGTCATCGGGTGCTTCGACTTCGTGGCCGCGCTCGACCGGAGGACGTCACCGAGGGAGACGATCTCGCGGTCGGTGTTCGGGATCTCGACGCCGATCGCGCTCTTGCCCGGGATCGGCGAGAGGATGCGGACCTCGTTCGAGGCGACCGCGTAGGACAGGTTCTTCGACAGGGCCGTGACGCGCTCCACCTTGACGCCCGGGCCGAGCTCGATCTCGTACCGCGTGACCGTCGGGCCGCGGGAGAACCCGGTGACCTTCGCGTCGACCTTGAACTCGGTCAGGACGCCGGTGATGGCGGCGACGATCTCGTCGTTCGCCTGGCTGCGGGCGACCGAGGGGGTGCCGGGGCTCAGTGTCGTCGCCGCCGGCAGCCGGTACGGGTGCGACGGGTCCTCCTCGGTCGCGACCGGCGGCAGACCCTCGGGCTCGTCGTCCACGCCGACGTCGCCGAGGTCCGACTCCGCCGACACGACGGGGACGCTCGCCGGAGCGACGGGCGCCGGTCCGGTCGGGAGGCCGGTGGCGACGGCAGCGGCCACGTCACGGTCCGGACGGAACGCCTCCGTCGGGGACGCCGGCGCCGGCGACCCGAAGTCGCGCAGTGCCTGCTCCGCGCGGTCGAGGTCGTCGGCGACCTCCTGCTCGACCGAGTCGTTCAGGTTGACCGAGACCGGCTCGGCGGGCGTCAGGTCGCGGAGACCGGCCGCGGCCCCCGGGGCCGGGACGGCTGCGGGCGCGACACCGGTCGGCGGGATGACGGGGCTGTCGTACGCCGGGTCCTCTTCGCGTCCGGACTTGTTGCGGCGCCACCACGGCAGGTGCCCGTCGGCGCCGTCCTCGACGGGGGTGCCGTCCTCGTCGAACCCGAGGTCCTCGAACAGCGGGAAGTCCTGCGACTGCCCCTTCGGGCTCCGCTTGCGGGTCGGCTTCGTCGCCGGCGCGGTGTCGTCCTCGGCGACGGGTGCCTCGGCGGCCGGGCCGGGAGCGCCGAACAGGTACGCGTACAGCTCGTGCAGCCGCCGGCCGAGCTTGTTCGGCGGGGTCTTGGTGATGATGAAGAGCGAGAGCGCGAGCAGGACCACCGCCACGGGGACCGCGACCCACGCGGTCGCGACGGCGACGAGCCAGCCGATGACGACCCATCCGAGCACGCCGCCGGCCGCGGCCAGGGCGGGCATGCCGTCCGCGGCACTCGGCTGTCCGCCGAACACGTGGCAGAGCGAGGCGATCGACACGAGCATCAGCCCGAGGCCGATCCCGATCCGGGTGTTGTCGTGCACGGACGCCGGGTGTCGGAACAGCCAGCCGGCGAACACGACCATGATGACGGGCAGCGCGAACGCCAGGCGCCCGAACAGGCCACCGAACGTGTAGGCGTCGAGCCCGATCGACACCGGGTTCGTGGGGTTGAGCCACTCCACCACGGCGCCGAGGACCGCGAGGACGAACAGCAGGAACGGGAACCCGTCGCGCCGCTGGTCCTTCTCGAGCGACTCCTTGCCGAGCAGCCGGAAACCGGCGCCGACGCCGTGCGCCACGCCCATCCACGCGGTCACGAGCGGGTTCTGCTCACGGAACACCGGCGTGGGTGCAGCCTGCGGCAGCTTCTTCGTCGTCGCCTGGGTGCGCGTCGTCCCGCGCGCCCCGCTTCCACGGGTCGACGACGAGGACGCGCGCGAGCGCGTGGTCGACTTGGTGCCTCCGGCCATGGGCAGAACCCTAATCGTTCCCGGGGACAACGACGGGAGGCCCGCCGCAACGTCCGGAGCGGACGTGCAGCGGGCCTCCCGGTGCGGCGGGGCGGAGCCCCTATGCCTCGATGACGACCGGCACGATCATCGGGCGACGGCGGTGCTTCGTGTTCACCCAGCGGCCGACCGTGCGCCGGACGACCTGCGTGAACGCGTGCTGGTCGCGCGTGCCGTTGCCGGCGGCGTCCGCCAGGGCCTTCGCGATCTGCGGACGGACGTCGTCGAAGACGGAGTCGTCCTCGGCGAATCCGCGGGACTGGATCTCCGGACCGATGACGCACTGGCCGGTGGTGAAGTCGACGGCGCAGAAGACCGAGATGAAGCCCTCCTCGGCCAGCACGCGGCGGTCCTTCAGGTCGGCGTCGGTGATCTCACCGACGGTGGACCCGTCCACGTAGACGTACCCGATGTCGAGCTGACCGGCGATGGTCACGACGCCGTCCTTGAGGTCGACGACCGTGCCGTCCTCCCCCAGGACCACGTTGCGCGGCGGGACGCCGGTCTGGATCGCCAGGTCGGCGTTCGCGTACAGGTGACGGTGCTCGCCGTGCACGGGCATGACGTTGCGCGGCCGGAGGATGTTGTAGCAGTAGAGCAGCTCGCCGGCGGACGCGTGCCCGGAGACGTGCACCTTCGCGTTGCCCTTGTGCACGACCTTCGCGCCGAGCTTGGTCAGCCCGTCGATCACGCGGTAGACGGCGTTCTCGTTGCCCGGGATGAGCGACGACGCGAGGATGACGGTGTCGCCCTCGCCGATCTCGATCTGGTGCTCGAGGTTCGCCATGCGCGCGAGGACGGCCATCGGCTCGCCCTGGGACCCGGTCGACATGTAGACGATCTGGTCGTCGGGGACGTTCTTCGCCTTCTTCGTGTCGATGAGCACGTTCTCCGGCACCCGCAGGTACCCGAGCTCGGCGGCGATCGTCATGTTGCGGATCATCGAGCGGCCCATGAACGCGACCTTGCGGTTCGCGGCTGCGGCGGCGTCGAGGACCTGCTGCACGCGGTGCACGTGGGACGAGAAGCTCGCGACGACGACCTTCTTGCGGGCGCGCGTGATGATGTTCTCGAGCACGGGGCCGATGTCGCGCTCCGGGGCGGTGAAGCCCGGCACGTCGGCGTTCGTGGAGTCCGGCAGGAACAGGTCGACGCCCTGCTCGCCGAGACGCGCGAACGCACGGAGGTCGGTGATCCGGTCGTCGAGCGGCAGCTGGTCCATCTTGAAGTCACCGGTGTGCAGCACGCGGCCGGCCGGGGTCGTGATGGCGACGGCGAGGGCGTCCGGGATCGAGTGGTTCACGGCGACGAACTCGAGGTGGAACGGACCGAGCTGCTCGGTCTGGTCCTCGGCCACGTTGAGCGTGTACGGCTTGATCCGGTGTTCCTTGAGCTTCGCCTCGACGAGTGCGAGGGTCAGCGTGGAGCCGATGAGCGGGATGTCGCCGCGGAGCTTCAGCAGGTACGGGACGGCGCCGATGTGGTCCTCGTGCCCGTGCGTGAGCACGACACCGAGGACGTCGTCGAGGCGGTCCCGGATCGGCGAGAAGTCCGGCAGGATCAGGTCGACCCCGGGCTGGTGCTCCTCCGGGAAGAGGACGCCGGCGTCGACGATGAGGATCTTGCCCTCGAACTCGTAGACGGTCATGTTGCGACCGATCTCGCCGAGTCCCCCGACGGGGATGACTCGGAGCGTTCCGGGTTCGAGCGGCTGCGGTGTGGAGATCTGTGTGGGCATTCGGTCCTACGGATTCGGGCGACGCACGTCGTGCGTCGCGGTGTTCGTCTAGCGGGTGGTGCCTGGCACCTTCGGTAGTGCGCCGCCGGCCGCTGCGTTGCGGTCGGGGCGGAAGTTGGAGAAGTCGGCGCCGGGGACGTCCCGGACGGCCTCGAGCGAGGTCTCGATGGCGTACGCCTCGGAGTCCTCGGGCCCGACGAGGGGCAGCCGGACACGCGGGCTGCCGATGCGGCCGAGCCCGTGCAGGACGTACTTCGCGGCGACGGTGCCGGGCACGTGGGTCATGACCGCGCGGACGAGGGGTTCGAGGCGCTTGTGCTCGGCCGTCGCGGTGGCCAGGTCGCCGCGGTTCACGGCGTCGACGATCGTGCGGTACGGCGTGCTCGTGATGTTCGCCGTGACACCGATGAGGCCCGTGGCACCGATCGACAGGTGCGGGAGCACGTTCGTGTCGTCGCCCGAGAAGTACATGAGGTCCGTGTTGTTGAGCACCCGCGAGACCTCGGCGAAGTCGCCCTTGGCGTCCTTCACCGCGAGGATGTTCGGGTGCTTCGACGCGCGCAGGATGGTGTCGTACGTGATCGGGATGCCGGTGCGGCCCGGGATGTCGTACAGGATCACCGGCAGGTCGGTCGCGTCGGCGATCATCCGGAAGTGCGTGAGGACACCGGCCTGGGTCGGCTTGTTGTAGTACGGCGTGACGATCATGACCCCGTCGGCACCGGCGCGCTCGCTCTGCTTGTAGAGCTGCATGGCGTGCGCGGTCTCGTTCGAGCCACCGCCGGTGATGATCTTCGCGCGACCCGCGGCGACGGACTTGCCGACCTCGACCAGCCGGAGCTTCTCCGGGTCGGTGAGGGTCGACGTCTCGCCGGTGGTGCCGGTCACGACGATGCCGTCGGCACCCGCCGTGATGCAGTCGTCGATGTGCTGCTCGACGCCCGGCCAGTCCACCTCGCCGTCGGCGGTGAACGGGGTCACGAGCGCGACGAGGACCTGGCCGAAGGGATTCTCACGCGTGGACACGGAGTCCAGCGTACCGGGCGCGATGGACCGGGCGTCCGTCCGCCCGGACGGTGCCCCGCCGGGAGGCCCGGATCACCTCCGACAGGCGCGTAGCGGTCGATGACAGCGCTTAGCGGCGAGACCATTCCGTGAAGCGGAACCGGAGCCCGGTCTTCGACTTCAACCACGTTCTACCTCTACGCAGCTCTTCTTCTTGCTCTTTCCACTCGCGCCCAAGTTCTGGGGCCATGGTGTCGCCCGGAACATCCAAGTCGATGAGCGTTTCGCAAATACGGCTTGCATACGGAAGGGCTTCAGAATAAACCTGCCCCCCACCTATTACCCAAACTTCTTCGTCGGTGTCGAAGGCAGATCGAAGGTCATGGTGAACCTCCACACCTCTGGCACCCCAGTCGGCTCGCCGGGTGAGGACGATGTTTCTCCGTTGTGGAAGAGGCCGGGACCGCGCGGGAAGAGAGTCCCAAGTTCTATGCCCCATGATCACAACACGGCCTCGAGTTACTTCGCTGAAATGCTTCAGATCTTCGGGGAGATGCCAAGGCATATCACCACGGTGACCTATAACCCCGCGGGTCGTTCTAGCCCAAATCAGACCGACATTAGGCCTCGGGACCACAACCTGAGGATTTTGCATCAGACCGCGACCTTGCCGGAGATCGCCGGGTGGTGCTCGTAGCCGACGACGGTGATGTCCTCGTACTCGTAGTCGTCGATCGAGTCGCGCGGGGCGAGCTCGAGCGTCGGCAGCGGGTACGGCGTCCGGGTCAGCTGCTCCTGCACCTGCTCGACGTGGTTGTCGTAGACGTGGCAGTCGCCACCCGTCCAGATGAAGTCGCCGACCTCGAGTCCGGTCTGTGCCGCGACCATGTGCGTCAGCAGGGCGTACGAGGCGATGTTGAACGGGACGCCGAGGAACATGTCCGCGCTCCGCTGGTACAGCTGGCACGAGAGCTTGCCGTCGTTGACGTGGAACTGGAAGAACGCGTGGCACGGGGCGAGCGCCATGCTCGGGATGTCCGCCACGTTCCACGCCGACACGATGAGGCGACGCGAATCGGGGTTCGACCGGATCTGCTCGATGACCTGGGCGATCTGGTCGACGTGCTCGCCGGACGGGGTCGGCCAGGAGCGCCACTGCACGCCGTACACCGGCCCGAGGTCGCCGTCCTCGCCCGCCCACTCGTTCCAGATCCGGACGCCGTGCTCCTGCAGCCAGCCGACGTTCGAGTCCCCTCGGAGGAACCACAGCAGCTCGTACGCGATCGACTTCATGTGCACGCGCTTCGTGGTGACGAGCGGGAACCCCTGCGACAGGTCGTAGCGCAGCTGCGCACCGAACAGGCTGCGAGTACCGGTGCCGGTCCGGTCGCCCTTCGGGGAGCCCTCCTCGAGCACTCGGCGCAGCAGGTCTTCGTACGGCGTGGGGATCTCGGTCACGACGTCGAGCCTAAGCGTGCACCGCGGTGGAGGCGAGCCGGGCGACCGGCGGGGTGTCGGGCCTCCCGGCAGCGCCGCGGCGGGTCGTCAGGTGCGTGAGTACCGTGGCGGCATGACGTCACAGCCCCTATCGGTCCTGGTGGCCGGCGCATCCGGCTTCATCGGCACGCCACTCGTCCGTGCCCTGCGCGAAGCGGGGCACCACGTCTCGACGCTGGTGCGGCGCGAGCCGCGGACGCCGACCGAGTTCCGGTGGGCGCCCGGGGAGCGTCCGCTCGACCCGGCCGTCCTGGACGGCGCCGACGTCGTCGTCAACCTGTCCGGCGCGAACCTCGGCAAGCTGCCCTGGACGGACTCCTACCGACACGCGATCCGGTCCTCCCGGGTCGACGCCACGACGACCCTGGTCGACGCGATGCGTGCCGCCACGACACCGCCCCGCGTCTTCCTGTCTGGGTCCGCCTCGGGGGTCTACGGCGACCGGCCGGCCGACGTCCTCGACGACGACGCGTCGTCCGGCAGCGGGTTCCTCGCCGACGTCTGCACCGCCTGGGAGGCAGCGGCCCGCCGCGCGCCCGACGGCGTGCGCGTCGTGCTGCTGCGCACCGGCATCGTCATCGGTCAGGGCGGTGGCGCGCTCGCCCCACTCGTCCCGCTGACGAAGGCGGGTGGCGGCGGTCGTCTCGGCACCGGTGGCCAGTGGTGGCCGTGGATCGCCCTCGAGGACGAGGTCGGCGCGATCGTGCACCTGGTGACCGCCGACGACGTGTCCGGTCCGGTCAACCTGTCGGGCCCGGAGCCGGCCGTGGCCGACCGCATCACCAAGCGCGTCGCCGAGGACCTGCACCGCCCGTACCTGTTCCGGGTCCCGGCCTTCGCGCTCCGCAGGCTGCTCGGGGACGCGGCGGACGAGATGCTCCTGTCCAACCAGCGGATGGTCCCGGCGAAGCTGCTCGACTCGGGCTACACGTTCCGGTACACGCGGGCCGAGGACGCGGTCGACGCGGCGTTCTGACCCGGGCCCCACACCGTCAGCGTGCGTTCGCGAGGGCGGTCCGCATCGCGGCGCGGGCGCGCTTCCGGTCCCCCGCCGCGTCGTAGACGACCCCGAGGCGGTACCAGGCACGCCAGTCGTCCGGGGCGGCCTCGACCGCGGCGCGGTAGCGCGGGAACAGCTCGTCGGCGGCGCCCCGGTCCGGACGCCCGGAGGGGCGCACCGGGACGACGTCCGACGGTGCGCCGCCGTCGCGTTCGAGCCGGGCGCCGAGGCGCGTGATGCGCAGTCCGAACCGGAGTTCCAGCACGAGGAGCAGTGCCCCCACCAGGGCCACGACGACCAGCGCGACACCGATGCCGATGCCGACCGGGAGGCCGGTCGCGATGAACGCCACCGCCCGCTGCCCGACGAGCACGATGTACACCACGAGCAGGACGGTCATGAGCAGGACGCCCCAGAGCGGTGACCGCAGGCCTCGCACGAGCGTCGCCTACCCGATGCCGAGCACGGAGCCGAGGCCGACCGTCAACCCGCGCATCGACCCGACCGCCTGCAGCGCGGCGCGGATGCCCGGCAGGTAGGCGGCGTCGTCCCCGGTGTCGTGGCGGATGGTCAGGGTCTCGCCGGGACCGCTCAGCACCACGTCCTGCACGGCCTTCACCCCGGGAAGCCGGAGCGAGTGGATCGGCACGCTCGCGACCTGCTGCCCGCGCGCACGCTGGTCGACGTGCGGGGCCTCGACCGGCCCGACGTCGCGCCGGGCCTCGGCGATGAGCTCGGCGGTGCGGACGGCGGTCCCGGACGGCGAGTCGATCTTGCCCGCGTGGTGGCTCTCGACGATCTCGACGGAGGGGAACCACGGGGCCGCGATCGTCGCGAGGTGCGTGCCGATCACCGACCCGATCGAGAAGTTCGGCACGACGAAGGCGCCCTGCTCGGGCCGGTCGACGAGCGACGACCGCAGTCTCCCGAGTCGCTCCCCCGACCACCCCGAGGTACCGACCAGGACGTTCGCGCCGCTGGCCAGGGCGTTCTCGACGATGGCGGGGCTGAGCGCGGGCACCGTGACGTCGACGACGAGCTCCGCACCCGCGAACACCGAGCCGGGGGCGTCGTGCGCGCTGTCCCGCGAGGACAACCGCGCGACGAGCTCGAACTCGGGCAGTTCCTCGACGACGGCGGCCACGAGGCCCCCGAGCCGACCGGAGGCGCCGACGACGGCGACGGGAGTGACCATGTCCCCATCCTAGGATCGGAGCATGTCCGACGATCGCAGCCAGGTCAGCGTCCGCGTCGTCCCCGCCGACCTCCCCGAGGTCGACGCCCTGCTCGACCGGTACCTGGACGAGCGCGAGGCCACGTTCCCGAGCGCGCAGGGCAGCTACTCGCGGAAGCGGACACCGGCCGCCGAGTTCGTGCCGCCGAACGGCGTCTTCGTGGTCGCGACCGACGGAGCCGTCGCGGTCGGCTGTGGCGGGCTGCGCCGCATCGCCGACGACGGCGACGACGTGCGCTTCGAGGTCAAGCACGTGTTCGTGACGCCGGAGGGTCGGGGCCGCGGCGTCGCGACCGCGATGATGGACGTCCTCGAGACCGCCGCCACGGACTTCGGCGCGACGAGCATCGTCCTCGACACGAACGACTCGCTCGTCGCCGCGGGCGCGATGTACCGCGGTCGGGGCTACGAGCGGGTGCCGGCCTTCAACGACAACCCGAACGCGACCGCCTGGTACCGCAAGCCCGTGCGCCGGCCCTAGAGCGGCTGCGGGACGGGCAGCCCGGTGCGGAGCTCGACCGGCAGGTGCGCGAGGTCGTTCAGGGTGACGAGCTCGGCGGGCTTCGCGGACCGGATCCGGATGATCGTCAGCGAACTGTGCGCCACGTTCGTCCCCATCCAGCGCCACTCCGGGGCCTGGAAGACCTCGCGGACGAACCAGCCGATGACGGCGTTGTGCGTGATGAGCAGGTCGTGGCGGTCCTCCATCGCGGGCGTGAACCACTCCGCGACGGCGTCCTCCATCTGCGCCTGTCCCGCGACGATCTCCTCTTCCGTGACGCCCCCGTACCAGCCCTTGTAGGCGTGCGGCATGTCGGGTGTCGGTCCGGAGGGGATGCAGTCGAAGAGCAGGGTCGACGGCTCGGGCTGGATGGCCGGGAGGCGCTGCTGCAGGAAGGACGCGGTCTCGCTCGGGGCGTCGAGCGGGGAGTGCCACACGCCGTCGAACGGCACGCCGCCCAGACGGTCGGCGATGAGCATCGCCTGGCGCTTGCCGCGTTCCGAGAGCTTGCCGTCCCGCAGACCGTGCTCGGCGTCCTGGTGTTCGCCGTGCCGGACGAGGTAGAGGTAGTGCGACATCGTGGAGGTCAACCGTCGATCCCGAGGGCGGCCGCCAGCCGGTCGCGCTGCACGTCCCCGACCACGGCGGTCACCGTCGGTCGGGTCAGGAGGTCGCGGGACAGGTCGAGCACGTCGGCGGCGGTGACGCGGTCGACACGCTCGAGGGCGGTCGCGAGGTCGGTGAACTCGCCGGTCCCGAGCTCGGCACGGCCGAGGCGGGTCATCCGGGCGTCGGAGTCCTCGAGCGAGAGCGTCAGCGCGCCCTCGATCTGCCCCTTGGCGCGACGGAGCTCGTCCTCGGTGATGCCGTGGTCGACCATGCGGCGGAACTCCCCGTCGATGATGTCGACGACCCCGGCGACGTTGTCGGGAGCGCAGCCGGCGTAGACACCGAACGCCCCGTTGTCGAGGTAGGCGGGTGCGAACGAGGACACGGCGTACGCGAGGCCCCGGCGTTCGCGGACCTCCTGGAAGAGCCGGGAGCTCATGCCCCCGCCGAGCACGGCGTTGAGGATGCTCAGCACCGGGCGGCGGTCGTCGCGGAGGTCGAGCCCCTGGGACCCGCGGAGCATGCTGACCTGCTCGGTCGGACGGTGGACGACCCGCACGGTGGACTCGACGGGGTCGGCGACGGGCTGCGCGGTGCGACGGGCGAGCGGCACGGCGGCTCCGGCGTCCGCGAAGACGGCCTCGACGAGCGCACAGAACCGGTCGTGGTCGACGGCCCCCGCAGCGGTGACGACGATGCCGTTCGGCTCGTAGTGCTCGGCGTAGTGCGCCATCACCTCGTCCCGCTGGACCTCGCGGATGGACTCCGGGGTCCCACCGATCGGGCGGCCGAGGGCGTGCCCGTCGAAGGTCGCGGCGAAGAACGCCTCCCCCGCCACGTCCGCCGGGTCGTCGGCCGCCATCGCGAGTTCCTCGAGGATGACCCCGCGCTCGACGTCGAACGCGGCCGGCTCGAGGGTCGAGTTCGTCACCATGTCGCCGATCACGCCGACCGCCATCGGGACGTCGGTGTCCCGGACGCGGGCGTAGTAGCAGGTGTACTCCTTCGCGGTCGCGGCGTTGTGCTCACCGCCGACGGAGTCGAACGCGACCGCGATGTCGAGCGCGGTGCGCTCCGCGGTGCCCTTGAACAGGAGGTGCTCGAGGAAGTGCGTGGAGCCGTACTGCCCGGCACGTTCGTCGCGGGAGCCGACCCCCACCCAGAACCCGATGCTCGTGGAGTGGACGGAGGGGACGGACTCGGTGAGCACACGGACGCCCGAGGCGAGAACGGTGCGCCGGACGAGGGCTCCACCGGACGTCACGAAGGACGTTTCCGGAGCCTCGAGCGGCAGCGGCACTGGGCGGTTCATCGTCATGACTCTACTGAAGGCCGGGCCGGGATCGCCCAGGCAGACCGCCGTCGGGAGAGGACACCCGAAGAGGGGTACAAAAAAGAAGGACAGACGGACTCGTCTGTCTGTCCTCATCGTGCTACAGTGGTGTCACCGGATCGGGAGCCCCCCTAGATCTCGATCCGGTGGCTCGGGACATCAGTCCTGCGCGGCACGAGTCCCCCCGCTCCGCCGCGGAGCCGATGACCCAAGGAGAGCCACGCTGTGACGGTCGATTCCCCCCAACCGACCGTCCAGCGTCTCCTGGGTCAGCGTCTGCAAGGACGGGCCCCGAGCAACCAGAACCTCGCGTCGCCGGACGGGTCGAGCGTCCCCCCGGCTCCCCGCTCCGGCGGCGCGAAGGTCCGCATCCTCGAGACGGCCACTCGCCTGTTCTACGAAGAGGGCATCCACGGTGTCGGCGTCGACCGCCTCATCTCCGAGGCGAGCGTCACGAAGGCGACGTTCTACAAGCACTACGGCTCGAAGGACAACCTGATCCTCGCCTACGTGCGTGAGCAGCACACCCGCGTGCAGGCCTGGATGGAGTCCGTCGTCGGCGACGCCGAGTCCCCACAGGCCGCCGTCCGCGCGTGGGTCGACGCCCTCGCCGCCGACGTGAACCGACCGGACTTCCGCGGCTGCGCGTTCCTCAACGCGGCCGCCGAGTACCACGACCCGCGGGACCCGGTGCGCCAGGTCGTCGCCGTGCACCGCGACTGGTACACGGAACGCCTCGGTGACCTGCTGCAGGCCGCTGGACACCCGCTCCCCGGGGACGGTGCCGACGAACTCATGCTCGCCCGCGACGGCGCGATGTCCGGTGCCTACGCCGGTGACGCGATCGCGGCGACGGCAGCACTCAACCGGGTCGCCGAGCGGGTCCTCGCCGCCTGAGCGCCGACCGGAGCGCTCCCGGGATCCACCGGGCGCACGGGTGTTGGCTCGGAGCATGACGAACCACCCGAACTGGAACCTGCCCGACGTCCCCTCCTTCGACCTGTCCAGCCCCGACTTCACGGACGGCGGCCAGCTGCCCGACTGGGCCCGCGGCTCCGACGCCGGTGGCGAGGACCGTTCCCCGGCCCTGGCGTGGTCCGGTGCCCCCGAGGGCACGCAGAGCTACGTGCTCACGGCCTACGACCCGGACGCCCCCACCGGTTCCGGCTTCTGGCACTGGGCCGTCTCGGACATCCCGGCATCGGTGACGTCGCTGCCGCAGGGCGCCGGCACGGACGACTCGCTCCTGCCCGACGGCGCCACCCGCCGCCGCAACGAGTTCGGCACCGACACGTTCCTCGGGGCCGCTCCGCCCGCGGGCCACGGTCCGCACCGGTACTTCTTCACCGTGAGCGCGCTCGACGTCCCGACGCTCGACGTCCCCGCCGGCGCGACGCCGGCCGTCGTCGGTTTCATGCTCCGCGAGCACCTGCTCGGTCGCGCGCAGCTCGTCGGCATCCAGGAGACGCCCGCCTCCTGACCCGGGCAGGACCGCGCGTCGAGCCCGGCCCCGACGGACGGCGTTGCCCGCGACGGCGGACGGCCGCCGACCCCATCGGGGTCGGCGGCCGTCCGTGCGTCGGGACGCGGGTCGATCAGCCCTCGGCGGGCATCTCGGCGTGGGTGCCGTGGTCGTCGCGACCCTCGGTGTCCACGTCGTCGGCCACGACCGGCGCGAGCGACAGCTTGCCGCGGTCGTCCACCTTGGTGACCTCGACGAGGATCTTCTGACCGACGCCGAGGACGTCCTCGACGTTCTCCACGCGCTTGCCACCGGCGAGCTTGCGCACCTCGGAGACGTGCAGCAGACCGTCACGGCCCGGGAGCAGCGACACGAAGGCGCCGAACGTGGCGATCTTCACGACGGTACCGAGGAACTGGTCCCCGATCTCCGGGTTCGTCGGGTTCGCGATCGCGTTGACCTGCGCACGCGCGGCCTCGGCGGACGGACCGTCGACGGCGCCGATGTAGACCGTGCCGTCGTCCTCGATGGAGATGTCGGCGCCGGTCTCGTCCTGGATCCCGTTGATCGTCTTGCCCTTCGGGCCGATCAGCTCGCCGATCTTGTCGACCGGGATGTTCACCGAGATCACGCGCGGCGCGGTGTCGGCCATCTCGTCCGGACCGTCGATGGCCTCGTTCAGCACACCGAGGATGGCCGAGCGGGCCTCCTTGGCCTGCTTCAGCGCGGCGTCGAGGACGGACGACGGGATGCCGTCGAGCTTCGTGTCGAGCTGGATGGCCGTGACGAAGTCCGAGGTACCGGCGACCTTGAAGTCCATGTCGCCGAGGGCGTCCTCGGCACCGAGGATGTCGGTCAGCGCCGCGTAGCGGGTCTGGCCGTCGACGGTGTCGGAGACGAGGCCCATCGCGATGCCCGCGACCGGGGCGCGCAGCGGCACACCGGCGTTGAGGAGCGACAGGGTCGACGCGCAGACCGAGCCCATCGAGGTCGAGCCGTTGGAGCTCAGCGCCTCGGAGACCTGACGGATGGCGTACGGGAACTCCTCGCGCGACGGCAGCACCGGCACGAGGGCGCGCTCGGCGAGGAAGCCGTGCCCGATCTCGCGACGCTTCGGCGACCCCACGCGGCCGGTCTCACCGGTCGAGTACGGCGGGAAGTTGTAGTGGTGCAGGTAGCGCTTCTTGGTGACGGGCGACAGCGAGTCGATCTGCTGCTCCATCTTGAGCATGTTCAGCGTGGTGACGCCGAGGATCTGCGTCTCGCCGCGCTGGAAGACCGCGGAGCCGTGGACACGCGGGATCACGGCGACCTCGGCGTCGAGCGGACGGATGTCGGCGAGGCCGCGACCGTCCATGCGGACCTGCTCGGTCAGGATGCGGCCGCGGACGACCTTCTTCGTGACCGACTTGTACGCGGCGCTGACCTGGCTGGTGGCGACCTCGGGCAGCGTGCCCGCGGCGACCTGCTCGGCGATGGCCGCCTTGACGCGCGACTTGAGCGCGTCGTCGGCGTCCTGACGCTCCGCCTTGCCGGCGATCTGGTACACGTCCCCGAGCTCGGAGAGGGCGAGGGACTCGACGGCGGCGTAGACCTCGTCGGCGTACGGCGGGAAGACCGGGTAGTCCTGGATCTCCTTGGCCGACTGCGCGGCGAGCTTCGCCTGCGCCTCGACGAGGGACTTGAGGAACGGCTTGGCCGCCTCGAGGCCCTGCGCGACGATGGCCTCGTCGGGCTTGGTCGCGCCGCCCTCGATGAGGTTCCAGGCGTGCTCGGTGGCCTCGGCCTCGACCATCATGATCGCGACGTCCTCGTTGCCCGCCTCGTCGGTGACGACGCGGCCGGCGACGGTGAGGTCGAAGACGGCGTCGGCCAGCTGCGACGCCTTCGGGAACGCGACCCACTGGTCGGTGCCGTTCGCGCCGGGGATGAGCGCCAGGCGCACACCGGCGATCGGGCCGGAGAACGGCAGACCGGAGATCTGCGTCGACGCGGACGCGGCGTTGATGGCCAGCGCGTCGTAGAACTCGTCCGGCGCGATGCTCAGGACGGTGATGACGATCTGGACCTCGTTGCGGAGGCCGTCGACGAACGACGGGCGCAGCGGCCGGTCGATGAGGCGGCAGACCAGGATCGCCTCGGTCGAGGGGCGGCCCTCACGACGGAAGAACGAGCCGGGGATCTTGCCGGCGGCGTACGAGCGCTCCTCGACGTCGACCGTCAGGGGGAAGAAGTCGAAGCCCTCGCGCGGGTGCTTGCCGGCGCTGGTGGCCGACAGCAGCATGGTCTCTTCGTCCAGGTACGCGGCGACGGCACCCTGTGCCTGCTGCGCGAGACGACCGGTCTCGAACCGGACCGTCCTGGTGCCGAAGCGACCGTTGTCGATGGTCGCTTCAGCGAACTTGATCTCGGGACCCTCCAAGAGGATGCCTCCTTGCGTGTGTGAGCAGCAGACCCGGCCTCGGGCACACGCGTGCACGTGCGCTCCACGACGCGGAACGCATGTCTGGCCAGCAGTGGGAGCACTCGGGATGCGGTTCGGCCCGGATGCCACCACCGATGACCAGCTTCGTGCCGGTCTGCGTGCGGTGTTGTGTGTCGTCGCGGGGAACGGTCCCCAGACCAGCCGACCTTAGCATTCCGAGGTGGACCGACGGCGGTGCCCGTGGCGAACGGGCGTGTCCTCGGTAGCCTGCTCCCATGCGCGGGGAAGCAGCACGACGGACGGCAGGACCACGGGTCGCAGCAGCACCACGGCGGGCACCTCGGCGGGGTCGTGCCCGGGGCACCCTGCTCACCGTCGGGGTGCTGGTCGGCGCCCTCGTGGTCCCCGCGGTGACGGCGGCCCCGTCCTCGGCGACCGACTACCCGACGTGGCAGGACGTCCAGCGGGCGGAGGGCGACGAACAGGCGAAGCAGGCCGAGGTGGCGGAGGTCCGGGCCGCGCTCCGGTCGGTGCAGGCCGAGGCCGCGGAGAAGTCGCAGGTCGCCCTCGACACCGCCGCCGCGGCAGCCGCTGCCGAGGCGGACCTGGCCGAGGCCACCCGCACTGCCACGAGCCTCCAGGCCCACGCCGACGAGGCGTCCGCGACGGCCGAGCGCGCGCGGACCCGGGCCGGGCGCCTCGCGGCCGACCTGTACCGGGACGGCTCGACCGACCAGATGACCACCCGGATCGCGACGGCGGACGACCCCGACCAGCTGCTCTACCAGCTCGGCGCGCTCGACCAGCTGTCGACGACGTGGGACGGCGTCATGGACGAGGCCGCGGTCGCCGCCAGGACGGCGGCGTCGCTGCACGACCAGGCGGAGCGGGCCGAGGACGAGCGGGCGTCGCTGGCGGACCAGGCCGAGGCGACCGCCACCGCCGCCCGCGCGGCACAGCGACGGGCGGACGCGGCGGTCGCGGAGACCGAGTCGCACAGCGACGAGCTGTACGCGCAGCTCGCCGCGCTCCGGGACTCCACCGCCGAGACGCAGCGTCGCTACGAGGTGGGCCAGGCCGTCGCCGCGCAGGCGGCGGCGCAGGCGGCCGCCGCACGGGCCGCGGCCGAGACCGCGCGTGCCGCCGGCGGCGCTGCCAGCTCGGCGGACAACGCCTACCCGAGCACCGAGGGCGTCACCGTCGACCCGGCGGCCGCGCAGGCCTACGCGCGCAGCGCCATGGGTGCCCACGGCTGGGGCGACGACCAGTTCGGCTGCCTCGTCTCGCTGTGGACGCAGGAGTCCGGGTGGCGGGCGAACGCGCTCAACGCGTCGAGTGGCGCGTACGGCATCCCGCAGGCCCTGCCGGCGTCGAAGCTCGCCGCCGCGGGCGCGGACTGGCGGACGAACGCCGAGACGCAGATCGACTGGGGTCTGGCGTACATCGCGGACCGCTACGGATCGCCGTGCGGCGCGTGGGACCACGAGATGAGCGTCGACCCGCACTGGTACTGACCCGGCGGGCGCGACACCGGTGTCACCGGTGCTGCAGACCGCCGAGCAACGACGAGAAGTCGGTGACCGCCGGGAGCGCGTCCGCCTGCTGCGGCTGCCGCCGGGAGGCCCGGAGCGCCCAGGCAAGGTCGGCTCCACCCCGGCGGATGCGCGCGTCGAGCACGCCCGCGTCGTCGCTCCCCCAGTCGTCCGTGGCGGCGAAGACCGCGGTGGGGACGACGGCGGCCCGGAGGTAGGCGAACACCGGTCGGATGCCGTGCTCGAGGGCGAGCGAGTGCCGTGCGGTCCCGCCCGTCGCGCCGAGCAGCACCGGCATGTCGGTGAGGGCGTCCTTGTCCAGCACGTCGAGGAAGGACTTCGCCAGGCCGCTCATGCCCGCCGTGAAGACCGGCGTGACGAACACGACCGCGTCCGCCTCGACGACCGTGGCCGTCGCCGCCGCGAGTGCCGGAGCGGAGAAGCGGGTCAGCATCGCGTCGGTGATCTCGTGGGCAAGCGGGCGGAGGTCGACGTTCCGGACCTCGACCGGGCCCGCTGACTCCCCCGCGAGCGCGGCACCGGCTGCGGCTGCGAGTCGGTCGGCGAGGAGGCGGGTCGAGCTGGGCTCGGAGAGCCCGGCGGAGACGACGGCGATGGTGGTCATGGAGGCTCCCGACTTTCAATGCGTTTGCATAAACAGTAGACGGAACCGCGGCGGACGGGGAGGCATTCCCGTCCGCGTCGGACGCCGACGCACCCGCCGGGGAACGACAGGAGCCCCGGCCCTCACGAGGAGGGACGGGGCTCCGGACCAGCAGGGCTGCGACGAGGCAGCACCCTGACGATGACTAGCGGCGCAGGCCGAGGCGCTCGATGAGCGCGCGGTAGCGGGCGATGTCGACGTCGGAGAGGTAGCCGAGGAGACGGCGACGCTGACCGACCATGAGCAGCAGACCACGACGCGAGTGGTGGTCGTGCTTGTGCTCCTTGAGGTGCTCGTTGAGGTCGTTGATACGACGCGTCAGAACGGCGACCTGGACCTCGGGGGATCCGGTGTCGCCCGGGTGGGTCGCGTACTCTTCGATGATCTCCTGCTTGATCTTCGCGTCAAGTGCCATGGAGGATCCCCTTTCCTGCTCTGCGTGAGAGCGTGTCCGTTGCGCGGTGCCCACACCTGCTGTGTGAGCGCTCTTGATCCGCGGCCGTTCGACGGCAACCGAACGAGCATACCAGAGCGCGTCCCGCTCGACGAGCGGCGGTCAGACGGTCCGGGCCCGCAGGGGACGCCGCCGCCGGCGCTCCGGCAGCAGGCTCCGGACGAAGCCGACGAGCGTCGCACCGAGCAGACCACCCATACCGTTCGACAGCACGTCGCGGGGGTCGGCGACCCGGTAGGGCAGGTACACGGCCTGCGCGAACTCGATGCCGACCGAGAGCGCGACGGCCACCACGGCACCGAGGACCCACCAGCGCCGGGGCAACCACAGCGCCGCGATCAGCCCGACCGGCACGAACATGGCGACGTTCGCCAGGAACTCGGTCCGGTCGTAGGTGAACCACGCCCCGTGCGGCAGCTGCTGGACCCAGGCGACGGCGCGGAGCACGAGGGAGTTCTCGGCCTCGGTGAAGACGTGCGGGGTGAGCGTCATGCGCCAGATCACCCAGGCGTAGCCCGCCGTCAGCGCGAGGAGGAGCAGTTTCCGGAGCATCGGGCCAGTCTGGGGCACCCCTGCTGGCCGGGCCCTGGGCGGCACCCTGGCATCCGGTGCCGATCGGGTGGGAACATGGCGGGCGAGAGCGACGCCGACCGGGGGCGGCGCCCGAGCGGGAGGACGGCCCATGCCGGGAGCGCAGCGCACCTCGACCCGCCGACAGTGGGTGTGGATCGGGGTCGTCGCCGCGCTCGTCACGGCCGTCGTCGTCGCGGTCACGGTGGTCCTCCCGGGCACCGGCGACCGCCAGGTCGTGCACCGGAAGAGCGTCGCCGAGGCGTGGCCGGGCGGCCTCGCCCGTCAGCCGGCGAGCGCGAACCAGCCACGCTGGCACGTGACCGCGGCGCGGGACGCGGGCCGGGTGACCACGGCCGAACGCCTCGCCGTGATCGCCGACCAGCCCCTCGCGACGTGGCTCACCGACCCGTCCGTCCCGGAGACCGTCGACACCGTCCGGAGCGTCCTCGCCGCGGCCCGGGCGCAGCAGGCGACCCCGGTGTTCGTGCTCTACGCGATCCCGGACCGCGACTGCGGCCACTGGTCGCGCGGCGGCACCGCCGAGGACGACTACCTGCCGTGGGTCCGCGCGGTCGTGCGTGCGCTCGCGGGCTCGCACGCGGTGGTCCTGGTCGAGCCGGACTCGATAGCGCAGATCGCCGTGTGCGAGCGGCTGCGGGACACCCGGCTGCCGCTCCTCCGGAAGGCGGTCGGGGCCCTGACCGGGCACGGCCTGACGGTGTACCTGGACGGCGGGAACGAGAACCGGGTCCCGGTGGACACGATGGCCGGGTGGCTCCGCCGGGCGGGCGTCGACCGCGTGCAGGGCTTCGCCACGAACGTGTCGAACTTCTACCGCGTGGACCAGGAGCGCGCCTACGCCGACGAGCTCGCCGACGCGATCGGGGGCGACCCGCACTTCGTCATCGACGTCTCACGGAACGGGCAGGGGTGGCGGGGTGACTGGTGCAACCCCGACGGCGCCGGCCTCGGCCAAACCCCGCACGTCACGCGCGGCACCACCCGGCTCGACGCGCTGCTGTGGGTGAAGACGCCCGGGCTGAGCGACGGCGCGTGCAACGGCGGACCGGCCGCCGGCGAGTGGTGGGAGTCGTACGCACTCGCCCTGGTCGCGAACCGCAAGCGCGACTGACGGCGGAACCGACAGCCGGGAGGCCCGGTCGCCGAACCGGCTGTCGGCCCCCGGTGGTTGCATGTCGCCATGACCAGCCGCTCGCCGCGCTCCGTCGTCCCGCCGTACCTCCTCCGCGCCGTCGCCGACGCACCGGAGGACCGGTTCCCGCGCGCTGCCGCCGCAGCCCGGACCGCCCTCGCCTCGATGGACCGCGTCCAGGAGCCGAAGCACGTGACCGGCCTCCGCGCGGCCAGGACCGCCGGGGCGCCGGACGTCGCTCCGCGGCGCACGATCGCGGACGCCGCCGGCACGACGACGCTGCCGGGCAGGGTCGTGCGGCGGGAGGGTGACGGCGACACCGGGGACCCCGCGGTCGACGAGGCGTACGCGGGCCTCGGCGCGACGCACGCGTTCTGGCTCGAGGTGTTCGGACGGGCGTCGATCGACGGCGCCGGACTCCCCCTCGGCGCCACCGTGCACTACGGGCGGGAGTACGACAACGCCTACTGGGACGGGCAGCGGATGGTGTTCGGCGACGGAGACGGCGAGGTCTTCCGGCGGTTCACCGTCGCGGTCGACGTCATCGGGCACGAGCTGGCCCACGGCGTCACGCAGTACACCGCGGACCTCGTCTACCAGGGGCAGTCCGGAGCGCTCAACGAGTCGATGAGCGACGTCTTCGGCGTGCTCGTCGCCCAGTACGCCGCCCGGCAGACCGCGGAACAGGCGTCCTGGCTGATCGGCGAAGGGCTGTTCGCGGACGCCGTGCACGGGGTCGCCCTCCGCTCGATGCGTGCGCCGGGCACGGCCTACGACGACCCGGTGCTCGGGGCGGACCCACAGCCCGCGACCATGGCCGACTACGTGGAGACCGCCGAGGACCGGGGCGGCGTGCACCTGAACTCCGGCATCCCGAACCACGCGTTCTTCCTCGCCGCGACCACGATCGGCGGGCCGGCCTGGGTCGGCGCGGGACAGGTGTGGTGGGACGCCCTCACCTCGGCCGAGGTGTCGGCGTCCATCGACTTCGCCGGCTTCGCGGCCGTCACGGTCCGAGCAGCGGCGGCGCGGTTCGGAGCGGGCTCGCGCGAGCACACCGCCGTCGCCGGTGCCTGGCAGCGCGTCGGGGTGACGGCCTGAGCCGCAGCAGCGCTGCTCGACCGGGCACTCCGGAGCGGATGCGGAGGGCGTAGGTTCCGGGGCATGCAGATCGTCGTGCGCCGCAGTGGTGGGTTCGCCGGCCTCCCGCGGGCATGGCGGGTCGACACCGATGCCCGTCCGGACGCCGACCGGTGGACGGAACTCGTCGGGGCACTCCCCGGCGACGGGTCCGTGGCACCCGGGGCGGCTCCGGACGGTGCGGGTGGGGAGGGTGTGGGTGGGGAGGGTGCCGATCGTGACGACAGCGCCGTCCGCGACGACTACGTGTGGACGGTGACCGTCGCCCGGACCACGGTGACGATCCCGGGTCGTCGCCTGGACGGCCCGTGGGCGGCCCTCGTGGAGCAGGTACGCGACCAGGGCGAGCCGGCCTGACGGGGTCGCTCCCGAGCCTCCCGGCGGTTCGGATGCACCGCAGGAGGCACCGGCCCGACCGGCGGGACGGTCAGGCGACCTCGATGACCGTGAGCCGGCGGGTGGGACGGGTCATCGCGACGTAGACGGCCGCGGCGGCCCGAGCGGCGTCGGAGCCGACCCGGTCCGGGTCGACGAGCAGCACGCCGTCGAACTCCAGGCCCTTCGCGTCCGCGCCGGTGAGCACCGTGACCGACCCCGGCCGGGGTGACCCGAGCCCGCGGACGTCGGCCTCGGTCCGGGCCAGGCGCTCGCGGACGGCGGCCACGTCGGCCTCCGGCACGATGACGCCGATCGTCCCGGAGCCGATCAGCTCGCGCTCGCCGTCGACCCGGTCCGCGACCGTGTCGAGCAGGTCCGCCCGGTCGACGCGCAAGCGCTCGACGGGGTCGCCGTCACGGACCGCCTCGTTCGCGGTCACCGTGAGACCGGCCGCCGCGGCGAAGGCCCCGGCCGCCTGGACGATCGAGCGCGGGGTGCGGTAGTTGACGGTGAGCTCCTCGAGGCGGGAGTCCAGCGGCACCTGCGGGGCACGACCACGACGACGACGGGCGAGCGCACCGCGGACGTCGTCCCACGTGCGGGCGGCACCCGGCGAGGAGCCCTGCGCCATGTCACCGACGATCGTGAAGGACCGCAGCGGGTTACGGCGTGCCAGGACCCGCCACTGCATCGGTGAGAGCTCCTGCGCCTCGTCGACCACGATGTGCCCGTAGGTCCACTCGCGGTCCTCGGCGGCACGCTCGGCGGTGGAGCGCGGGTCCCCGCCCTCCGCGAAGGCACCGGCGACCTGCTCGGCGCTGACGATGCCCTCGACGCCCATGTTCTCGATGGCCTGCCGGGCGTTCTCGATGTCCCGGTTCCGGGTCGCCTTCGCCTGCCGCTTCGCCGCACCACCGGTCGGGTCGAACACCCCGAGCAGCTCGGCCGCCTCGTCCAGGAGCGGCACGTCCTCGACCGTGAAGCCGGCCCCGCGCTCGCGCCGCAGCAGTGCACGGCGCTCGGGCGACCAGTTCGGCGTGAGGGACGCGAGCCAGTTCGGCCGGGCGTACAGGTCCTCGAGGAGCTTCTCGGCCGGCAGCGGCAGCCACGCCGTGTTGAGCAGGACCCGGGCGTCGTACGAGCTGCGGATGTCCTCGCGCAGCACCTTCTCGTCGGCCTCGTCCACCGTCGTCCCGCGGTGCCGCAGCTGGTCGGCGAGCAGTCGCGTCATGGCGTCGAGCGCGTTCTTGTTGAACGTGACGCGGGCGACGTTGTGCGGCTTGCCGCGGTCCTGGGCACGGCGCATGGCGTCGGCGACCAGCTGCGGCGGGACGACGAGCCGTTCGCCCTCGACGTCGAGCGTGACGGACTCGGTCGGGACGACCTGCCGCGACCGGACCGCGCGGCGGAGCAGGTCGGCCATCTCGCCGGACCCCTTCACGGCGGCGACGTCCCGACGGTCGTGCACGGTGGTGTGGAGCCCCGGGTGGAGCGACCCGAGGGACGCCATCACGACACCGGTCTCACCGAGGGACGGCAGCACCTGCTCGATGTACGTCAGGAACGCCGGGGACGGCCCGACGACGAGCACACCGGAACCGCGCAGACGCTCCCGGTAGGAGTAGAGCAGGTACGCCGCACGGTGCAGTGCGACGGCCGTCTTGCCGGTGCCCGGCCCGCCCTGCACGATGAGGACGCCCTCGAGCGGGGAGCGGATGATCCGGTCCTGCTCGCCCTGGATCGTCGCGACGATGTCGGTCATGCGCCCGGTACGCTCGGCGGTGACGGCCGCGAGCAGGGCTCCCTCGCCCTGCAGGTGCGTGCGCTCGTCGTCGTAGAGCGTGGCGTCGAACACTTCGTCCTCGACGCCGACGACCGTGCGGCCCTCGAGCGTCAGGTGACGTCGGGCCCGCATGCCCATGGGATGCGCCGCGGTGGCCTGGTAGAACGCGCTCGCACCCGGTACGCGCCAGTCGAGCAGCAACGGCCGGTGGTCCGCGTCCCGCAGCCCGACGCGCCCGATGTACCGGAAGGCGTCCTCGTCGGCGGGCGGGTCCTGGACCTCGAGCCGCCCGAACACCAGGCGGTCGCCCACGCGCCGCAGGGTGGCGACGGTGTCCTCGTAGAGCCGGGCGAAGGCGTCGCGCTCGGTCCGGCTCTGGTGGTTGCCACCGACTGTTTGCCGGCGGGTCTCGACGAGCCGCTGCTCGGCCTCGGTGGTCAGTTCGTCGAGTCGGTGGAACAGACCGTCGACGTAGCCGCGTTCACGGTCGATCTCGGTCGGTTCGGAAACACGCGGTTCGGACACTCGCAACCCTTCGGGACAGGGGTACCGATGATATCCCCCTGCCCCGGTCGGGTCCGAACGCGAGCGCCCGCCTACATCTCCTCGTGCGTGTCCGGGTCGCCGTCCCAGAGCCGCCCGCGCTCGAGCGCGGAGATGGCCTGGACCTCGTCGTCGGTGAGCGAGAAGCCGAACACGTCGAGGTTCTCGCGCTGGCGGTCCGGGTCTCCCGACTTCGGGACCGGCACGGCGCCGAGCTGGACGTGCCAGCGCAGCACGACCTGGCCGGCCGAGACACCGTGCGCTGCGGCCGCGGCGGTCACGGGTCCCTCGGTGAGGAGCTCGGACTGCTTCGCCAGCGGGCTCCAGCTCTCGGTGACGATGCCGAGACGCTGGTGCACGGCGCGGAGGTCGGCCTGCGGGAAGTACGGGTGCAGCTCGACCTGGTTCACCGCCGGGGCGACCCCGGTGGCGTCGAGGATACGGTCGAGGTGCTCGGGGGTGAAGTTCGAGACACCGATCGAGCGGACCTTGCCGCTGTCCCTGAGGTCGACGAACGCCTTCCAGGTCTCGACGAACTTCCCGACGGACGGGTTCGGCCAGTGGATGAGGTACAGGTCGAGGTGGTCGAGCCCCAGGTTCGCCAGGGTCTCGTCCACCGAGCGGTGTGCCTCGTCGTAGCCGTGGTGGCGTCCCGGGAGCTTCGACGTCACGACGAACTCGTCGCGCGGCACGTCGGACTCGCGGACCGCACGGCCCACCGCGTCCTCGTTGCCGTAGTTCAGCGCGGTGTCGAGCAGACGGTACCCACTCGTGATCGCCGCACCGACCGCCGCGACCCCCTCGTCCCCGTCGAGCGAGTACGTGCCGAGGCCGAGCGCCGGGATGCGGTGTCCGTCGTTCAGTTCGAGGGTCGGGACCTCCGGGACGCCCGCCATCAGCGGACGCCGAGCAGGTCGATGACGAAGATGAGCGTCTTGCCGGAGAGGAAGTGTCCGCCGCCGGCCGGGCCGTAGGCGAGCTCCGGCGGGACGACGAGCTTGCGGCGACCGCCGACCTTCATGCCGGGGATGCCCTCCTGCCAGCCGCGGACGAGCGCCGCGAGCGGGAAGTCGATCGGCTCGCCACGGCCCCAGGAGCTGTCGAACTCCTCGCCGGACTCGTACTCGACGCCGGCGTAGTGGACCTTGACGGTCGAGCTCGCCTCGGCGACGTCGCCGTCGCCCACGACGATGTCGGTGACCACGAGGTCGGTGGGGGCGGGGCCCTCGGGGGCGTCGAACTCGGGCTTGCTGTTCAGGTCAGTCATGCCCGACAGTCAACCAGAGGACGTGCACGTGCCCCGCAGGAGCCCTCCAGGCCACAGAATGGTTCCACTGTGACACCAGACGCCCCCGCGAAGCCCCGCCGCTCCCTGCTCGCCGACCTCACCCCGCTCCGCCGCTCCCCCGCGTTCGCGCGGCTCTGGATCGGCAGCTCGATCGCGGGCATCGGCACCATGATGACGAGCGTCACGGTCGGGCTCGAGGTGTACGAGATCACGCGCTCGACGTTCATGGTGTCGCTCGTCGGCGTCATCTCGCTCGTGCCGATGATCCTCGCCGGGCTGTACGGCGGCATGCTCGCGGACGCCTTCGACCGCCGCACGGTGGCCCTGGTCTCCGCCGTCATGGCCTGGGTGTCGACCGCGATGATCGCCGCGCACGCCTGGCTCGGGCTCGACAGCGTCGTGCTGCTCTACGTGCTCGTGACCGTCAACGCCGTCGCGGGCACCGTGATCGGCGCGTCCCGGGCGGCGATCGTCCCGCGGCTGGTGGGCAACGACCTGCTCCCCGCGGCGAGCGCCCTCAACAGCATCAGCGCCGGGTTCTCCGTGACGGTCGGGCCGGCGGTCGGCGGTGTGCTCGTCGCCGCGTTCGGCTTCGCCCCGACCTACACGGTGGACGTCGTGCTCTTCAGCGCCGCGTTCCTCGGCGTGGTGACGCTGCCACGGATGGCTCCCGAGCACGACGCCCTCCGTCCGGGCCTGTCGTCGCTCGTCGAGGGTGCGCGGTTCCTCCGCCGCTCCCGGAACATCACGATGACCTTCGTGCTCGACATCATCGCCATGACGTTCGGGCAGCCCCGGGTGCTGTTCCCCGCGATCGGTGCCCTGGTCGTCGGCGGCGGGTCGATCACGGTCGGCACCCTCTCGGCCGCCTACGCGGTCGGTGCGCTGCTGTCCGGTGTCTTCTCCGGCCCGCTCGGGCACGTCCGCCGACAGGGCGAGGCGGTCGGCTGGGCGATCACGGTCTACGGCGGCGCGATCGCCGCGTTCGGCGTCGTCGTCGCGGCCGCGCACCTCCTCGGCGGACGGGCGTCGGAGACGTTCTCGACGGGGATCCTGCCGGCACTGGCGCTCTGCGCGCTGGCCCTCGCGGTGGCCGGCGGCGCGGACAACGTGAGCAGCGTGTTCCGCGGGACGATCCTCCAGGCCGCCGCGCCCGACGGCATGCGCGGCCGACTGCAGGGCATCTTCATCGTCGTGGTCACCGGTGGGCCGCGCGTGGGTGACCTGTACGCCGGACTGGTCGTCGCCGCGGGTTTCGCCTGGCCGCCGCTCATCGGCGGCGTCCTCATCATCGCGCTCGTCGCGCTGCTGCTCCGGCTCGTCCCGTCGTTCCGCCGGTACGACGCGCTGCACCCGAACGCGAACTGACGCGCCGCGTCGCGTCTCCGTCGTGCGCACGGACGCGCCACGTTGCGTCCGCCCCGCGCACGGTGCGGACGGGAGGCTGCGCGCCGGACCCGGGCGTGCCTCCCGTCCGGCAGCGGTCAGGACCGGCGACGGGCCTCGGCGTCCCGGGCGGCCTCGTCGAGCATCTCCTCGGTCACGACCGGGATGGCACCGGTCGCCAGCTCGATGCCGGACAACCGGGCGGGGCTGAGCACCCGGTGCACCTGGTCCGCGTCCATGAGACCCGCGGCGATCACCAGGGTCGAGATCGGGGTCGACGTCGTCAGGGCGGTGTGCGCGATGGACGCCGCCGCTGCGTAGCCGATGTACGGCGTCAGCGCGGTGACGACGCCGACGTTCGTGTCCACCTGGGCGGCGAGCCGTAGCTCGTTCGCCCGGATGCCGGTCACGCAGTGCTCGCGGAGCGTCGCGCACCCGCGGGTCATCCACTGCAGGGACTGCAGGATCGAGTGCGCGATGATCGGCTCGAACGCGTTGAGCTGGAGCTGACCACCCTCGGCCGCCATCGTCACCGTGGTGTCCGCGCCGGCGACCGCGAAGGCGATCTGGTTGACGACCTCCGGGATGACCGGGTTCACCTTGCCGGGCATGATCGACGAACCGGCCTGCCGCGGCGGCAGCGTGATCTCCCCGAGGCCCGCCTGCGGGCCGGACGCCAGGAGCCGCAGGTCGTTGCAGATCTTCGACAGCTTCATCGCGCTGCGCTTCACCGTGCCGGACAGGGTCATGAACGCGCCGGCGTCACTCGTCGCCTCGATGAGGTCCGGGGCCGTGACGACGTCGATGCCGCTCGCCTCCTGCAGCTGCCGCCGCACCTCGTCGCGGTACAGCGGGTCGGCGGTGATGCCCGTCCCGATCGCGGTCGCGCCGAGGTTCATCTCGCCGAGGAGCGGCACCACCCGGCGGAGCTGGACGACGTCCTCGGCGATGGTGTGGGCGAAGCCGGTGAACTCCTGGCCGAGCGTCATCGGGACCGCGTCCTGCAGCTGCGTGCGGCCGACCTTGAGGACGTCGGCGAACGCCTCCCCGCGCTCCGCGAACGCTGCCGACAGCTGCTCGAGCTGGTCGGCGAGCCGGCGCACACCGGTGATCATCGCGATCTTGATGCTCGTCGGGTACGTGTCGTTCGTCGACTGGCTGCGGTTCACGTGGTCGATCGGGTGCAGGTACGCGTAGTCGCCGCGCTCCCGGCCGAGCAGTTCGAGGGCCCGGTTCGCCAGGACCTCGTTCGTGTTCATGTTCGTGCTCGTCCCGGCGCCACCCTGGACCACGTCGACGACGAACTGGTCCCGCAGGGCCCCGTCGCGGACCTCCTGCGCGGCACGGTCGATCGCGTCGGCCCGCTCGGCGTCGAGGACACCGATCGCCTTGTTCGCCCGGGCCGCCGCCTGCTTCACGGTCACGAGGGCCGCGACGAGGTCCGGGTAGACCGCGATCGGCACCGAGGCGATCGGGAAGTTCTCCATCGCCCGGAGGGTGTTGATCCCCCAGTAGGAGTCGACCGGCACCTCCCTCGAGCCCAGGGAATCGGTCTCGGTGCGGGTGGCAGCGCTCGTCACGTCGTGGTCCTCTCCGTCGCGGTCACCTCCCGAGGCTAGCCCGCGACCGTCCAGCCGGTGCGGCCGGCCAGGAGGTCAGTGGAAGGCAGGGACGATGAGGTAGACGCCGTACAGCACCGCGGCACCGCAGGCGGCGAAGCAGACCACGGCGAGCGCCCGGAACGCACGGATCGCGGTGGAGGCCGCGGTCGGGTCGGGGAAGCCGGCGGTGGCCGGGCCGACGGTGCCGTCGTCCTTCACCGTGTACTTGCCCGCGCGGGCGTCGGCGGCGCTCCAGAGGCGGAGGCCCACGGAGTAGACGGTGACGACGAAGCACGCCGACACGACGGCCACCAGTGCGACGAGCAAGAACGCCGCCCAGTCGATACCCATCAGCAGGTCCCTCCGAGCAGGAACGCTCCGCCGCGTCCGTCCATGGCGATACCCATCAGCAGGTCCCTCCGCAGCGTCCGTCCATGGCGATACCCATCAGCGACGGCCTCCCTTGCGTCCGGCCATGCGGCGGAGGGTCCGCTCGCGGCTCAGTTCGGCGCGACGCGCGGCGACGGCCTCGGCACGCTTGGCGCGCTGCAGGTCGCGCCGCTCCTTGCGGGTCAGCACGGCGTTCGCGGCGACGTCGACCTCGATGGCCGCGGCGTGCTCGTGCGGCTTGCGCAGCGACCACAGGTACAGGCCGAGGATCACGG
This sequence comes from Curtobacterium sp. MCBD17_023, assembly GCF_003224415.1. Classification (NCBI taxonomy): domain Bacteria; kingdom Bacillati; phylum Actinomycetota; class Actinomycetes; order Micrococcales; family Microbacteriaceae; genus Curtobacterium; species Curtobacterium sp. MCBD17_023. The sequence goes on along the minus strand of NZ_QKLJ01000005.1, from coordinate 57,049 downwards.
CACCACCGATGACCGCGTCGAGCACGAGACCGATGACGCCGAAGTGGGCGATGCCCGAGGCGATCGCCCCGACCGCCGCGGCGGCGGGCAGCGTGATGAACCACGCGATGACGATCTTGCCGGCCGTCGACCACTGGATCTTCGAACCGCGGCGGCCGAGGCCCGCGCCGATGATCGAGCCCGACGACACCTGCGTCGTCGACAGTGCGAAGCCGAGGTGGCTCGACGCGAGGATCGTGGCGGCGGTGGACGCCTCGGCTGCGAAGCCCTGCGTCGCGCGGATCTCGGTGATGCCCGAGCCGAGCGTCCGGATGATGCGCCACCCGCCCGTGTAGGTGCCGAGGGCGATCGCCAGGGCACACGCCACGACGACCCAGAACTGCACGCCCTGGTCACTCGACTGCGCGCCCGAGGCGATGAGCGTCAGCGTGATGACACCCATCGTCTTCTGCGCGTCGTTCGTGCCGTGGGCGAGCGACACCATCGAGCTCGTGAACACCTGTCCGATGCGGAAGCCCCCGCGCTCGTTCGGGAACACCGGACGACGGGTCACGCGGTAGGCGATGCGCGTGGCGAGGAGCGACACGAGCGCGGCGATCACCGGCGACAGGAAGGCCGGGATGATCACGACCGTCAGCAGTGCCGCGTAGTTCACCGAGTCGAAGCCGGCGCCGACGATCGCGGCGCCGATGAGCCCGCCGAAGAGCGCGTGCGAGGACGACGAGGGCAAGCCGCGCAACCACGTGATCATGTTCCACACGACCGCGCCGATCAGGCCCGCGAAGATCATCTCGGGGCTGATGGCGACGCCACCGGGGCCCTCGTTGATGAGCCCGTGCGAGATCGACGTCGCCACGGCGGTGCTGAGGAACGCACCGACGAGGTTCAGCACCGCGGCGACCGTCACGGCCACCTTCGGCTTCATGGCACCGGTGGCGATCGGTGTCGCCATCGCGTTGGCGGTGTCATGGAATCCGTTTGTGAAGTCGAAGAAGAGGGCCAACGCGATGACCAGGACGACTATGAGTGTGATGTCCACCGCGGGCAAGTGTCGCAGCCCGGCGGCTCCGGAGCAAACCCTGTCGTCCACCGGCCGTTCACCGGGGCTGCGGAACCGTTCAGCCTGCGAACCATCCGGATGGGAGGATGGGCCTCATGGGCACCGCGGAACTCCTCATCCTGTTGATCGGTTCGCTCGCGGTGACCGGCTTCGCCCGCGCCAAGGGGCTGCCCGCCCCGCTGCTCGTCACGGCCGTCGCACTCGCCGTCTCGTTCCTGCCCGGCCTGCCGGAGATCGAGATCGACTCCGAGGTGATCCTCACGGTGATCCTGCCGCCGCTGCTGTACTCGGCGGCACTCGACGTGTCGTGGCAGAGCTTCCGGCAGTCGATCAAGCAGATCCGGCGACTCGGCATCGTCCTCGTCATCGTCACGGCGCTCGCGGTGGGACTCGCCGCGTACCTGATCATCCCCGACATGGACTGGCCGGCGGCGATCCTGCTCGGCGCCGTGGTCGCTCCGCCGGACGCCGTGTCCGCCGCCGCCATCGGCCGGAAGCTCGGACTCCCCCGCCGTGTGATGACGGTGCTGTCCGGCGAGAGCCTCATCAACGACGCGGCGTCGCTGACCTTGGTCCGGGTGTTCACGCTCATCGCCGCGGGCACGTCGCTCACCATCTGGCAGGACCTCGGCATCTTCGGCCTGGCGATCGGCGTCGGCTTCGCGGTCGGCATCGTCCTCGGCGTCGCGGTGCACTGGATCCGGATGCGCATCAACGACCCCGTGGTCGAGACGATCATGAGCATCCTGTTGCCCTTCGTCGCGTACGTCCTCGCCGAGCACCTGTCCGGCTCCGGCGTCATCGCGGTCGTCACCGCCGGCCTGTACATCGGGTACAACTCGCCGAAGGAGGGGTACGCGACGCGACTGCAGGAGCGCCCGCTCTGGACGAGCATCGACGTCATCCTCGAGGGGTTCGTGTTCGCCCTGATCGGGCTGCAGCTGAAGACGGTCGTGCAGGACCTGCTCGAGAGCGACCGCAGCCTGGCCCAGACCCTCACCGCGGCGGCCGTCGTGCTCGTCGTCGTGGTCCTCGTCCGTCCGCTCTTCGTCTTCGAGTCCTACGCGCGCAACCGGATCAACGGCAGGTGGCTGAGACCGCTGCGCGTCCGGTTGTCCCGCGGGCACCGTTCCCTGCGGTGGTTGCGCGGCACGGCGGAGCCGAAGCTGAACTGGCGGGAGCTCACGGTCATCTCGTGGACCGGCATGCGGGGCGTCGTCACGCTCGCAGCAGCCGTCGCCGTCGTCTCCGACCCCGTCCAGGTCAAGGCGCAGGACACCATCTTCATCATCGCGTTCGTCGTGACGGTGGGCACACTCCTCCTGCAGGGGCTGACGTTGCCGTTCGTGATCCGCGCGTTGCAGGTGCAGGACCCCGGCGAGAGCGAGGAGGACGTCCGCAGCGAGATGCGCCTCAACCAGCGCACGACCGAAGCGGCGATCGCCCTGCTCGAGCGCCGACGTCCGGCCTGGGCGGAGCAGTACGGACACCAGGCCGTCGACAGCGTCGTGAACCGCTTGAAGGCCCGGCTCGAGCGGCAGGCCGAGACCCTCCGCCGCGATGCCGAGGAAGAAGAGGACGAGGAGCGCAACACCCCGATGCGCCTCCGTGGCGCACAGATCCAGGACATCCGACGCGAGCTGCTCGACCGTCGCCGCGAGATCGTCCTCGAGGAGCGCGAGAAGGGCAACCTCGACGAGGAGGTCATGCGCCGCGTGCTCGTGACGCTCGACGCCGAGGAGCTCGCGATGGACTCCGCGCAGGCCTCCCGCAGCCGCTCCTGATCCCGTCACCCACCCCGGAGGCACCCCTGCTGCCGCGGCGTATCGTGGAGCGCCAGACGACAGGACAGGAGCGCAGCGCCGAGTGAGCACGCCGCGGAACGACCGACCGAGGAAGAACGACCTGCCGGAGCGGGCAGGTGGTGCGCGGACGGCCGCCGGTCCGCCCGCCGCCGCCCGCTCCAGCGCGCCGCCGAAGCAGCAGATCGGGCGCTACCGCCGCTGGTACTCGACCCTGCACCCGTCCCTCCAGCTCATCGGGCTGCAGCTCTGGATGCCGCTGTTCTTCATCGTCGGCTTCTGCCTCTGCTACGTCTTCGCCTTCCACGCGCCGCATCCGCACGACGTCCCGGTGGCGCTCGTCGGCAGTGACCCGTCGTTCGTCGCGGCCGTGCAGAAGGCCCTGCCGGGTGAGTTCGTCTTCCACACCTACGACTCGCTCGCGGCCGCGAAGCGGGACGTCCTCACCGGGTCGATGGCGGTCGCGTACGACCCGTCGGCCAACACCTTCTTCAAGGCCAGCGCGCACCAGTTCCAGGTCGCGAACCTCGTCCCGGCGACGCTGACGGCCGTGTTGACCGGCATCGGGGTCGCGACGCCGCAGGTCACCGAGCTCGCCGCGCTGCCGGCGCGGGACGAGTACGGCACCGTCCCGATGTACGTCATGCTCGCGTGGTGCATCGGCGGCTACATGGTCGCGATGTTCATCGGCATCATGGGTGGGCCCCTGCGGCACCGCACCCGGATGACCGTGATCGTCGTCGGCGGTCTCGTCATCTCCGTCATCACGAACACCCTCGCGGGTCCGGTCGTCGGCGCGATCTCCGGGCACTTCGTGCCGCTCGTGCTCATCGCCTGGGGGTGGATCGTGGCCATCGGGCTCGCGGTCAACGGGCTGAGCTACTTCGTCGGCCGCTTCATCGCCGCCCCCGCGATGATCTGCTTCGTGTTCCTGTCGATGCCGTCCTCCGGCGGGGCCTACCCGAAGTGGTTCATGCCGGAGCCGTTCGCGTGGCTGAACCACGTCGTGGTCGGCTCGAGCATGGTCGACATGATCAAGCACGAGGTCTACGGCGTCGGCCCCGGTCCGGCCCGCGGGCTGATCACCATGGCCTGCTACGCGGCCGCCGGGCTCGTGCTCATGTACTTCGGCAAGCAGTGGTGGGAGCGCCGTCGCATCCGGGCGATCCTCACCGGCCGCACCACGATGTTCCAGGACGCGAACACCGCGAACCGCGAGTTCCTCGGTCGTGAGCGCGACGCCGAGCTGGAGCGGCACGGCCTGACCTCGACCGCGACCGGCACGCTGCAGGTGGTGCGCGACGACCGGTGGGAGGACGACCGCGCCGGCGGCGACGTGTTCACCGGCGGCCGCGACGGGCTCGAGAACGATCCGCTGGACCGCGGTCGGTAGCGCTCCCGGCGTCGGTATCCTGGGGTGATCATGTCCCGCATCGCCTGGCACCGCCTCCTCGTCACGATCGTCGTCGTCTTCCTCGTGCTCGCGGCGATGTCGTACGTCACGAGCATCGTCCTCGCGCCGAGCGGCGGCCGCAGCGTCGCCGGGCTCTGGGACGGCTGGGCGATGTTCTCGCTCGTGGCCGCGATCGCCTTCGGGGTCGTGGACTTCTTCGTGCGTCCGCTCGGCGGACAGAGCGGGGACGCGGACGTGATGGCCGCGGCCGAGGAGGCCCGGACCGGCAGCACGCGGACACAGCGGTCGCGCTGACCGTCGGTCGACGTCGGGCCCGCAGGCCTCACCGTCCGGCGTCCCCGGCGCTCAAGCCGGTTCCCCGATGCCCGTCCCGGTGAACCCGGCGACCGTCGCGTCGTCCTCGGCGAACACGACCCGCGCCTCGACCCGACCGCCCGCGAGCACACCGGGCAGCCAGTAGCGCGCGTCGTCCCACATCGCGTCGTAGGGGACGGCGTCGACCGGCACCCACCGCGGCTCCAGCTCGTCGCCGCCCGACGGCTCCCCCTGCCAGCGGCGGCAGACGAAGACGTCCGACACCTGGGACCAGGACGGGCGGAACGGGAACCGGTAGTCCAACGTGCCACGTGCCTCCAGGTCGGCAGCGTCGACGCGGAGACCGACCTCCTCGGCGACCTCGCGGACGGCGGTCTCGACCGCCGTCTCGTCGCCCTCGCGCTTGCCGCCCGGACCGACCACGCGGCCCGTGCCGAGCCCGCGTCGCTTCTCGCCGAGCAGGACCTCCGGCCCGTCCGCACCGTCCCGCAGCAGGTACACGACGACCACGGCCGGGTGCTGGGACTTGCTCTCGTCGCGCTCGGTCATGTGGTCCAGTGTGGCCGATCCGATGACGTACGCTCGTTGCATGGCAGGCGTGCTCTGGGGGCGTCATGGCTGAGTCGCGGAGGGCGGGGCGCAGCCTCGAGGTGCTGCGCGCCGAAGCCGCCGAGGAGATCTCGGTCATCGTCGAACACCGCTGCCGGCAGGGCGACGACCCGTGGGACTTCATGCACACGCTGCCGACCGTGGACGAGCAGGTCGTGCTCATCCTCCGCGCCGAGGCCATGGACGTCGACGTCCGGATCGGCCGCCGGAGCTCCCAGTGGTCGGCGCACCCGGCCTCCGGTCACGGCACCGAACACGGCGAGGAGTACCACCGTCTCCGGCGCATCGCGCTCCAGCACCCCGAGCTGACGCAGGCGGTTTGGAAACTCATGGACGCGCTGCCCGGCGGTCGCTGACCTGGGGTTGGATGGGTGGCATGACCGACACCGTCCTCGCCGTCCTGAACCAGCCCTCGCGGTCCGCAGCCCCGCACGACCCGGAGGCGGACGCCTTCACGTGGGAGAAGCCGCTCGAGGAGCACGTCCAGGTGATGGACCTCGGGCTCACCCGCGGGGACGGCGTCTTCGAGACGATCACGGTCATCAACGGCCGACCGCAGGCGCTCGAGGCGCACCTGGCCCGCTTCGTCCGCTCCGCCGCCAAGCTCGACCTGCCGGAACCGGACGTCGATGCGTGGCGGCGGGCGATCGAGGCCGTCTGTGCCCGGCTCGACCCGGTGCGCGAGGCGTACGCGAAGACCGTGCTCACCCGGGGCGTCGAGGGCCTCGGGCGTCCGACCGGGTGGGTCTACGCGGCGCCGTCGGCCGACCAGACGCGTGACCGCACCGAGGGCATCGGCGTCGTCACGCTCGACCGCGGCTACCGGCACGACGTCGAGCGGACCTCCCCGTGGCTGCTGCAGGGCGCGAAGACGCTCTCGTACGCGGTGAACATGGCGGCACTCCGGGAAGCCGTCCGCCGTGGAGCCGACGACGCGCTGTTCGTCTCGACGGACGGGTACGTGCTCGAGGGCACCCGCGCGAACCTCATCATGTCCGTGGGCGGCCGCTTCGTGACGCCCCGCACCGACATCGGCATCCTCGACGGCACCACGCAGGCCGACGTCTTCCGCTTCGCCGAGCAGGAGGGCATCGAGACCGCCTACGAGCTCGTCACGCTCGACGACCTGCGGGCCGCCGACGCGCTGTGGCTGGTCTCCAGCATCCGGCAGGCGGCACCGATCCACACCGTCAACGGGGTGCGGATCGAGATGGACCTCGGCATGACGGAGCGCATCAACGACTTCCTGCTGGCGCGCGAGGACTGACGCGTCGGACGGGAGGCACGGGGCGGGGGTGCGCCGCGCCTCCCGTCCGACACGGTGTCACCAGCGCGGTGTCGTGACGCCCTGACCGTCGACGTAGGCGAAGACCTGGCGGCCCTCGATCCAGACGCGCTGCGCGCGGCTGGTCGCGTCGAGCGGGTCGCCGTCCCAGAGGACGAGGTCGGCGTCGTACCCCGCGGCGATGCGGCCGACACGGTCGCCGAAACCGAGGATGTCCGCGGGGGCGGAGGTGATCGCCTCGAGCGCGGTCTGCCGGGGCAGCCCGTCGCGGACGGCCATCGTGGCCTGGGTCACGAGCATGTTGATCGGGACGACCGGGGCGTCCGTCGTGATCGCGACCCGGACCCCGGCCGCCGCGATCGTGGCGAGGTTCGGGATGCCGCGGTCACGGAGCTCCACCTTCGACCGGCTCGTGAACAGCGGGCCGTAGACCACCGGGATGCCCTTCTCGGCGAGCAGGTCGGCGATCTTGTGGGCCTCGGTGCCGTGGTTCACGACCAGGCGGTAGCCGAACTCCTCGGCGAGGCGGATCGCCGTCGCGATGTCGTCGTGACGGTGGGTGTGCTGGTCCCAGGCGAGCTCCCCGTCGAGCACGCGCGCGAGGGTCTCCTTCGTGAGGTCACGCTCGAACGGCTCGTCCTTGCGCGCAGCGGCGTCGCGGGCAGCGCGGTAGTGGTCGGCGGCCAGGAAGGCCTCGCGGATGACCTTCGCGACGCCGAGGCGGGTCGACGGCGTCTGGCCCTTCTCGCCGTAGACGCGCTTCGGGTTCTCGCCGAGGGCGCTCTTCACGCTGACGCTGTCCGAGATGAGCTGTTCGTCGATGGTGCGGCCGCCCCAGGTCTTGATCGCGACCGTCTGCCCTCCGATCGGGTTGCCGGAGCCGGGCTTGACGACGATGCTCGTGATGCCGCCGGACAGGGCGTCGCGGAAGCCCTCGTCCTCGATGTCGACCGCGTCGATCGCGCGGACCGCCGCCATGTTCGGGCCGGTCATCTCGTTCGTGTCGTTCCCGGCGGAGCCGTTCGCCTCCTCGTGGATGCCCACGTGCCCGTGCGCCTCGACGAAACCCGGCAGGAGCCAGGCACCGGCGGCGTCCACGACCGGCAGCCCGTCCGGCGGGGTGACGTCCGGTCCGACGGCGGTGATCCGGCCGTCCTGCACGACGACCGCCCCACCGTCGAACTCGTCACCCTCGACGGGGACGACGTGGGCACCGGTGATCACGAACGTGTTGTCAGTCATTCCACAACGGTACCGATCGGTGCCCGTACCGGGACGAGCCGGGCTGGCCGTGCCGGCCCGGCCCGTGCACACGACATCCGGGTTCTTCGCTGATCGGGCCGCACCGCCACTACCGTCGGCCGGTGCGAGGAACGGGAGGCAGCATGACGGGCACCACGGACACGACCGACAGCACAGTCACGATCGGCAGCACGGACACGATCGGCGCGGACTGGGCGCTCCGTCCCGGGGCGTCGGGTGCACCACGCGCGGCGACCGGGAGCGGGCGTGCCGCGGGGGCTTGGCCACGCCACGGATCGACCACGCGTCCGTGGCGGAGCAACCGGCGGCTGCCGCGCGCCGACCGGATGACACGCTCAGTGCGGTGCGCGGTGCCGCCCGCGATCGCGGAGCAGACGTACGTGGCGCCGCCCGACCTCGCCGCACTGCTGACACGCGCGACCGACCGCCTGGTGGACCTCGACCGCCGGCTCGGTGACCGCACGGCCGCGTTCGACCTGCTGCTCGCCCGGACCGAGGCGGTCTCGTCGTCCCGGATCGAGGAGGAGCACGCCACGCTCGACGACTACGCCCGGGCGCTCGTCGGCATCCGCGCGAACGGCAGTGCCACGGCGATGGTCGGGGCGACCGCCGCCCTGCGCGGGATGATCACGGCCGCCGGTCGGGGCAGCATCACCGAGCGGTCCGTGCTCGACGCCCACGCGGTGCTCATGCGGGACGACCCGGTGGACGGCCCCGCCGCCGGGCAGTGGCGTCGGGTGCAGAACTGGATCGGCGGCGGGGCCTCTCCCCGGGACGCCGCGTACGTGCCGCCGCCCGCGGACGACGTCCCCGCCGCGATGGCCGACCTCTTCGCGTTCCTCGCGCGGGACGATGTCGACGCGTTGGCGCAGGCCGCGATCGCCCATGCCCACTTCGAGTCCGTCCACCCGTTCACCGACGGCAACGGTCGGATCGGACGAGCGCTCGTCAACGCGGTCCTGCGGCGGCGCGGCGTCACGACCGCGCTCGTCGTGCCCGTGGCCGCCGCCCTGGCCGCCGATCGGACGGGCTACTTCGCCGAGCTCGAGCGCTACCGGGACGGCGCAGTCGACGGGATCGTCGGCCTGACGGCACGGGCGATCGGCGTCGTCTGCGACGAGGTCGAGTTCGCCGCGCTCCGACTCGACGAGGTCGAGCACGACCGGAGCGCGGTCCGCCCGACCGGTCACGGACCGCGGGTCACACACCACTCGGACCTCCTCCGCGTCCTCCTGGCCGATCCTGTGCTGACCGAGGCCGCGGTGAGCGCAGCGCTCCCGGCGGACCTGCCGTGGACCGACGCGGTGATCGACGAGCTGGTCGAGGCCGGCGTGCTCCGCCCCGTCACGGAACGTCGGCGCGACCGGGCGTGGGTCGCGGCCGACGTGCTGGCCGAACTCGACGCACTCGCCGAGCGGATCCGGGCGGCAGCGGCACCGGGGTCGTCCTGATGGAGCAACAGACCGGTCGTGGACGCACGATCCACGAGCTGAGGTTCCTGATGGACCGTTCGACTCGACAGCCTGGAAGGAGACCAGTTCGACCGCGGAACGGGCCGATTCAGGCACCACAGACGGCCATCGGTCGGTTCGGATCGGTACTGACCCAGATGGCGTTCACGTGTTCCCCGTCAGTTCCGACCTGGAAGCGCAGCACACTGTCAGCTTGTGTGACGTCCCACATCGACCCCGGGCCCGAGAAGTCCGGCGTCGAGTTGACCAGCGTCGAGTACACCGCACGGACCTCCCCGATCGTCGAACCGACACCGATCCCAGCTGCCGTCGTCGGGCCGGGCACCAGGCTCGTCGGAGTACCGCCGTCCTCCGCCGTAATCAGAACGCCGGACACCGATCTGACGAGGGCGCCGGAGGTTTCCGTCTCCTCCCAGGCGAGCTCGATGGTCGAGTAGCCCTCGCGTGCCCACGTGCCCGGTACCGTGCACGAGCCTTCGCCTGGTGGAAGCGACCGGTAAGCGACGCGGAGGTCGTCGCCCTCGGCCTCGAACTCACCGCCGATCTCGATCGGTCCGACTTCAGAACCGGAGATGGTCCACGTGGAGGGGTCGTTGAGCGCGAAGGCGCCCTTCGTGCCCGTGGGTGTCGGTGTGGGGTCGGGGATCTCCCGGACCGGTGCCGCTGCCGGCGTGCTCGGCATCGCTGGTCCGGTGGGGCTGGGCGACGGCGCGGGGGCCGAGGCCGTGAAGGGCTGCGGGATCATCCCGAGGGCGACAGCGCCGCTCGTGGCGCCGAGGCCGAGCAGCGCGATCACGCCGATCGCGACACCGGCACGTCGGCCGCGACGGCGCGGTGCGGGGCGACGGTCCTCGGCGCGGTCGAGGACCGTGTGCTTCATCGAGACGAGCATCCGCTGCAGGTCGTCTCCGGTGGGGGGCTCAGTGTTCATCGTGCATCACCGCCTTCTTCAGTCGTGCGCGCGAGCGGGAGACCCGCTGGGTGACCGCCCCGACGCTGAGGCCGAGGATCTGCGCGGCCTCGGCGTAGGAGTGGCCCTCGAGCAGGCACAGCTCGCAGATGCGTCGGTCGATGGGTGCCAGTGCTGCGATCTCGTCGCGGACCCAGCGCAGGCGTTCGCGGGCCTCGTCGGCACCCGGATGCGCCGCGAGCTCCTCGGGGAGCTCGTCCCCGCGGTTCTTCGCCGAGCGTCGGGCCTGGTTGCGGGCGTGGTTGCGGCACACCACGAGCAGCCACGGCAGCAGCGCACTCGTGGCCAGGTCGAGTCCGGCAGCCTTCTGCCAGAGCGTGAGGAAGGTGTCCTGCACGAGTTCCTCGACGTCCTGCCGGCTGTCGGCCAGCGCCCACGCGTAGCGCGTCAGGGTCGGCGCGAACCGGTCGAACGCGTCGGCCAGCGCCGTCCGGTCCCCGTCCGCGAGCCGACGAGCCAGTGCTGCGTCGGCTTCGGTGTCGTCATCCACTGATGCCCCCTCTCACCTGGAAGTGTCGAGAACGACGCGATCATGACAGGCGACGGAGCAACCGACCAGCTCCCCTCCTGCCGACGTGGTGTCGGAGGGGCCGGTCACGGACCGGACTGCACCCCGCGTTCGGACAGCTCGGGGACGATCGTGACGAGTCCGACATGGACCGACCGGCGCCGTCCATGGACGGTGCTTCCGCTGCGGGTCACCCTCCTCGACGCCGCAGGAGTCCCCGCGCGGTGCAACCGAGCCCAGCGATCAGCGCGAGCATCAGCACGACGAGGCTCGCTCTCCAACGATGCCGGCGGGATCGAGCGCCTCGAGCGTTCCGTCCGGGGTCGGGCCTCCATCCCGAACGCATAGGGTGGGCCGGGTGACCAGCGAGCACGACGTGACCACCCCGCCGACCGCCGCCAAGCGGCCCGTGACGCGGACCCACCACGGCATCGACTTCGTCGACGACTACGAATGGCTCCGTGACAAGGAGTCCCCGGACACCGTCGCGTACCTCGAGGCCGAGAACCGGTACACCGAAGCGCAGACCGAGCACCTCGGTGCGCTGCGGGACCGCCTGTTCGACGAGGTGAAGAGCCGCGTGCAGGAGACCGACCTCTCGGTGCCGGTGCGGATGGGCCAGTGGTGGTACTTCACCCGCACGAGCGAGGGCAGCCAGTACGGCGTGCAGTGCCGCGCCCCGATCAGCGGGCCGGACGACTGGACACCGCCGTCCCTCGACGAGGGCTCAGCCACCCTCCCGAACGAGGAGGTCGTCCTCGACGGCAACGCCCTCGCCGACGGACACGACTTCTTCTCGCTCGGCACGTACGACATCAGCGACGACGGCAGCCGCCTCGTGTACGGCGTCGACGTCGAGGGCGACGAGCGGTACACGCTCGCCGTCCGCGACCTCGAGACCGGGCAGGACCTGCCCGACACGATCCCGAACACCGGAGCCGGCGCGACGTTCGACCCCTCCGGGCGGTACGTCTTCTACCCGACGGTGGACGAGTCCTGGCGCCCGGACCGCATCTGGCGGCACGAGGTCGGCACCGCGGCGGACGCCGACGTGGTCGTGTTCGAGGAACCGGACGACCGGTACTGGGTCGGCGTCGGGGTCACCCGTTCGTCGCAGTACATCGTCATCGAGCTCGGGTCGAAGATCACCTCCGAGGCGCTCGTCCTCGACGCGTCCGACCCCACGGGCGAGTTCCGTGTGGTGTGGCCGCGTCGCGAGGGCGTGGAGTACGAGATCGAGCACGCGATCGTCGGGGGCAGCGACCGTCTGCTCGTCCTGCACAACGACGGCGCGGAGAACTTCGAGCTGGTCGACGTGCCCGCAGACGACCCGGCCTCGACCGCCGACCGCCGCGTGGTCGTCCCGCACCACGAGCAGCGGCGCATCGAGTCGGTGGACGCCTTCGCCAGGCACCTCGCGCTCGAGTACCGGTCCGAGGCGCTCCCCCGGATCGCCGTCATCCCGATCGAGGGCGACGGCTACGGCGAACCCCACGAGGTCCCCTTCGACGAGGCACTGTTCTCGGCCGGACTCGGCGGCAACCCCGAGTGGGACCAGCCGACCCTCCGCCTCGGGTACACGTCCTTCGTGACGCCGTCCGAGGTGAGCGACCTCGACCTGACGACCGGACAGGTGACCGTCCTGAAGCGGCAGCCGGTGCTGGGCGGGTACGACCCGGCCGACTACGTGCAGGAGCGCGACTGGGCGACCGCTGCCGACGGCACCCGCGTCCCGATCTCGCTGGTGTGGCGCAAGGACGCCGTCGACGCGGACGCCCCGGCGCCGCTGCACCTGTACGGCTACGGGTCGTACGAGCACTCGATCGACCCCGGCTTCAGCGTCATGCGCCTGTCGATGCTCGACCGCGGGGTGGTCTTCGCGGTGGCGCACGTCCGCGGTGGTGGCGAGATGGGCCGGCACTGGTACGAAGACGGCAAGACCCTGACCAAGAAGAACACCTTCACGGACTTCGTCGCCGTCGCCGAGCACCTGATCGACAGCGGTCGGACGAGCGCCGACCAGCTCGTGGCCGAGGGCGGCAGCGCCGGTGGGCTCCTGATGGGCGCGGTGGCGAACCTGGCCCCCGAGCGGTTCGCGGGCATCCTCGCCGCGGTGCCGTTCGTCGACGCGCTGACGAGCATCCTCGACCCGGACCTGCCGCTCACGGTGATCGAGTGGGACGAGTGGGGCGACCCGCTGCACGATGCCGAGGTCTACCGCTACATGAGCGAGTACACGCCGTACGAGAACGTCCGCGACGACGTGCAGTACCCGCGCATCCTCGCCGTGACCTCGATCAACGACACCCGCGTGCTGTACGTCGAGCCGGCGAAGTGGACCGCGAAGCTCCGCGAGGTCGGGGCTCCCGTCCTGCTGAAGACGGAGATGGCCGCCGGCCATGGTGGCGTCAGCGGACGGTACGACTCGTGGAAGGAGCGGGCGTTCGAATTGGCCTGGTTGCTCGACGTCCTCGGTCTGGCCGACGTCTCCCCTGCGGCCGCGACGGCGAACCCGATCGCGGCCGGCTGAGCGGACCCCGCGACCGACACGACGACGGCGCGCACCCGACCCGGGTGCGCGCCGTCGTCGTGTCCGACGGTCACACGCGGTTGAGCGCGTGCACCGCCTCGTCGTAGGACTCCTCCGCCAGCCGGACCCGGTCGCCGGCGAGCACGCCGTACCCGAACGTCCCTTCGCCTCCGCGATCGGCGATCCCGGAGTGCGTGCGGAGCGCGTCGAGTGCGTACAGCGACCGCACCCGCTCGGTGAGGACGTCGGCGGCGGTCCCGATGCGCTTCCACAGTGCGTGCGGGAAGGCGTCGTCCCCGAGCACGTCCATCGCGAGTCGTGCGCGCATCGTCCCCTGCCAGGCCAGTTCGGTCGCAGCCCGGTCGGCTGCTTCGCGTGCGGCTGCCGTGTCGGAGGTGTCGTCGGCCACGGCGTCGCGCACGAGCTCCCGGACGTGGGGCTTCACCGTTGCGGTGACGTCCTGGGCGACCTTCTTCGGCGACCGGAGCGCCCACTCGGTCGGGGCGGGCCGCTCGACGGCGTCGTCGAGGGCGTCGAGGAGCTCCAGGAACGGCTCCCCGTGCAGCGCCGCGACGACGTCCCGCACCGCGGAGTCGCGTCGCTCGCGCGTGGCGGCGAGGATGCGTTCGCGGGTCATGGCGTCGACGAGGGCGTCCTGCGCCGGCGTCGACGCCCGCGGCAGCCGCTCGACCAGGTACTCGGCGAGCGCGGCGCGGGCGGCCACGTCGGCGAGGGCGTCGGCGCCGGCGACGGCGCGGTCGACGGCGTCACCGGCGGCGAAGGCAGGTCGGTAGGTCTGCAGGATCGCTGCGATCTCCAGCGTCGTCGCGGCCACGTCGCGGAGCTCAGCGTTCTCGCCGGAGCGCAGCCGGGCCTCCTGGCCGAGCAGCGCGGAGCGCAGCTTCCCGAGACGCTTCGTGAGGATGCGCGCGGTCGTCCCCTTCTCGGGGCGGTCGACGGTCTGGAGGCGCGGTGCGGGTGCGCCGGCGAGCCCGCGTGCCAGCTTGGACGCGACGGCGGCGGGGCCGGCACCGACGGCCGCGAACCGACCGTCGAGCGCGGCGAAGAGCTCGTGAGCGACCTGTTCGTCCACACCGCCGAGGGTCTCGACCTCGACCTCCCGCCAGGTGCGCGGGTCGGCCGGAGCGTCGTCGTCGAGCCGTTCGGCGACGACCCGGTCGTCCGCGAGTTCGGCGATCTGGTCGCCGTCCTCGTCGAGCAGTCGGGTGACGGTGCGGGTGGTGGTGATGCGGACGACCGGGTGCAGTCCGCGGCCCCGACGCTCGGTGAACAGGGCGGCGAGGACCTCGTCGGGCACGGTGTCCGGGTCCTCGGTGAGCGGGAAGTGTTGCTCGTGCCGGACGGTGTCGGACTCGGCGCGCTTGATGTGCCAGCCGGCGTCGTGTCCCCCGGTGCGACGGCGGACGGTGACGTGCGCGGCGACCAGGTCGTACCGCTGCGTGTCCCAGTAGGTGGCGTCGAGCTCGAACGGCTCCTGGTGGTCGGCCCGCATGATGCCGCCGACGCCGATCAGGTCGGGGAGCGGGGCTCCGTCGGGCAGGTCGTAGGTGCGCTCGATCTCGAGGTGGGTGTCGCTCACGCGGTCCTGTCTACCAGGGTGGCGGCATGCTCCTCACCACGGGTGCCTCGGCTGGACCGAGCGGTTCGCCAGGCCAGGAGCCCGGCGACGACCACGGCGAGCCCGAGCAGGGAGATGATGCACGGCTGCAGCCGGATCGGGACGACCACCCACAGCGCGCCGCTCTCGATCAGGGTCGCCACTCCGAGCGGAACGAGCAGGAGCAGCCAGCCGCGTCGTGGCGCCTCGATCGCGACGAGCCAGCCGGCGAGCGCGAGGAGGGACGGCAGCACCGCCGGCAGGATGCTGACGGGCCAACCAGAATCCGGGACGACGAGCGGGGTGACGACCGCACCGACCGCAGCGGCCGCGATCAACGCGGCACCGAGGCGACGGCGACCGGGACTCGATCCGGGCAGGAGCAAGGCCGCCGCGGTCACCGCTGCGCCCGGGACCAGGTACGACAGGAGCCAGAAACCGATCACGCCGACGGTGCGGTCGAGGTCGCTCTCGTACCCGTAGTTGGGCTGCAGGATCAGCCACGGTCCGGTCATCAGGATCGCCAGGACGGCGACCGTGACCAGCACCGGGACGGTGCGGATGGTGTGTGGTGTCGCCGCTGTCGAGAACGGTGCGGTGGTCATGGTCTCTCCCCAGGTGGTACGCCGAACCCCTCGGCGGTGGAACAGTGCGGTGGTGAAGGCGCCGAAGGCCAACGCCGTCGGTGAGAGCCCGAAGTCGGCCGCGTCGCGCAGGTCCGCCTGCCATTGCTCGCGCCGGACCGGGCGGTGCTCGGCGGGTGAGATGGCCACGGCGGCGGCGACGAGGGCGCGGCTGAACGCGGTCACGAGGTCACCGGCCGGGTGCTCGGGCGCGGTGCGGGACGGGTGGCTGCGGCGTCGGCTGTTCGTCGAGCGTCGACGAGCTCGTCCGCAGCTTGACGCCCGTCGGCGGTGAACTCGTAGAGGCGGCGACGGGGCCCGGAACGCTCGGCGTCGTCGTCCCAGCTGGAGTCGACCCACCCCTGACGCTCGAGTCGTTCGAGGATCGGGTACACGGTGCCGGACGGCCGTCCGACCACCTTGATGAGTTGCAGCCCCCAGGCCGGGCCCTCTGCCGCGAGCAGGGCGGTGAGGACGTCGAGCGTCGGAGCGGTGACGCGGAGCAACGGTTCCATGCTCGTAACCTAGCTATGTAGGACAAGCCGGTCAAGAGCCTCCCGGGGAGCAGGACGAGAATGAGGACATGAGCGAGACGATCACCCGTGACGCGTTCGTGCCCCAGGCCGGCGGCGTCACCATGTTCACCACGAGCTGGTGCGGCTACTGTGCCCGGCTGAAGAACCAGATGACGAAGGCCGGTGTGCCCTTCCGCGAGGTCGACATCGAGCAGACGCCGGGCACCGCCGAGCTGGTCGCCGAGGTCAACGGCGGCAACCAGACCGTGCCGACCCTGGTGTTCCCGGACGGCAGCACCGCGACGAACCCGTCCCTGGCGGAGGTCCAGTCGCGCGTCTGACGCGCGCGGCGCGGCCCGGCGCGAGCTGGCCCAGCACAACGAGAACCCGCTCGAACCACGGACGTCCGTGGTTCGAGCGGGTTCCTGTTGTGCGGTGCCGAACGGCGCCGGGCCGGGCGACGCCCGCGTCGGGCCGCCGCCGAGCGCTAGCGGCTGAGCGCGTCCATGAGCAGCGCGGCCATGGCGTCGAGCTGGATGTCGCCGGAGTCGACGACCTCCTCGTCGGAGCCGTCGAGCGCCCGGGCCGCGAGTCCGGCCTTGCTGTCGATGAGCTCGGCGATCTTCGTGTCGATCGTCTGCGCGGCGATGATGCGCCACGCGGTGACCGGCTCCTCCTGCCCGATGCGGTGTACGCGGTCGATCGCCTGCGTCTGCTCGGCACTCGTCCAGGACAGCTCGGCGAGGACGACGTTGGACGCCACCTGCAGGTTGAGCCCGACACCCGCCGCGGTGAGCGAGCAGACGATGACGGCCACGTCCGGGTCGTTCACGAACGAGTCGATCTCGGCCGTGCGCTGCGCCGGCGTCTGGTCGCCGCGGATCGTCGCCGTGCGCAGGTGCCGACGGGCGAAGACCTCTTCCGCCTGGTCCATCACGTCGAGGTGCTTCGCGAAGAACACCACCTTGCCGACGTTCGAGGCGAGCTGCGCCGCGTAGTCCGCCGCGAGCTGCGCCTTGGCCCGGCCGATGCGGCGCACCATGGAGAACACGTTCTCGCCGGTGGACGAGGCGTCCTGGTCCTCGAGCTCCCAGCGGGCGACCTGGCGGACGAGCTTCTCGTCGATGCCGACGACCGGGTCCTGGCCGGTCCGGGCGGCGAGCGCCTGGTGGTACCGCTTGACGAGCTTCGCGGTGAGCTCGCGCTCGGCGTCGCGGATGGAGCGGCCCTCGTCGCCGTCGAGCTCGACGGGGATGTCGGCGATCCGGCGGGCGGGGATGTCCGCCGCGACGTCGACCTTGCGCCGTCGGACGATGCCGAGGTCGATCACGGCCTTCCGCGCTTCGGTGAAGAAGCCCTGGTCGGCCGGGGTGAGCCCGATCTCCTCGAGCTCGTTCATGAGCTGCGCGCGGGGCTTCTTGTCGTCGATCCAGCCGAGGAACTCCCAGATGGTGCGGAAGTCCTCGACGGAGTTGATGAGCGGGGTACCGGTCAGGGCCATGAGCAGCGGGTTCGCCGTCCGCTCCCGGATCTTCTCGGCGAGCTGCAGCACGTACTTCGAGCGCTGCGACTCCTTGTTCTTGATGAAGTGTGCCTCGTCGACGACCATGCCCTTGAAGCCGAACGTGCCGAGCCAGCCGACGTGCCGGTCGAGGATCTCGTAGTTGACGATGAGGATGTCGGCGAAGCCGTCGAGGTCCTGCCCGTCACCGTGGATGACGGTCGCGCGGTGGTTCGGCACCCAGCGCTCGGCCTCGCGCGCCCAGTTCGTCTTGACGACGTTCGGGACGACGACGAGCAGCGGGAAGGCCTTGGCCGCGTCCGCCGCGAGGAGCGACTGCGCGGTCTTGCCGAGACCCGGTTCGTCGGCGAGCAGGAAGGTGCGGTGTCCCTGCGCGGCGGAGGTGACGAGCTCGGCCTGGTGCTTCATCAGCGTCACACCGGAGGGGGTGTGCAGCGACGCGGGCTCGGGCAGCGGCATGGACGCTGCTCCCCCGCCGGCGCCGTACTCGAACGACTTGAACAGCGGACCGAAGAGCTCCCAGTTCGCCAGCCGGCGGGGATGGGCGACGGGCTGGTCGGCGAGCGCGAAGTCCGGCGGCAGGAACGGATTGGCGAGCTGGCGCTGCACGACCGCCTGCGGCACGACGGCACGCTCGGGGGTCTCCACCGCCGCGGTGGGTTCGGCCGCGATGACGAGGTCCTCGGGCTGGAGCTCCATGCCGGCGGCGATCATCATGTCGCGCTTCACGGTGCGGGTGGCCTCGGAGACCGCGGCCTCCTCGGTCAGGAGCTGGATGACGCTGGTGTCCCGGGCGGCGGTCTTCGCCAGGATCGTCGCGACGCCGTCCAGGCGCTTGAGCTGCTCGGCACGCTGTGCGTCGGTGAGCGTCGTGTCCGCCTTCACGCGGGCACGCTCCTCACGCATGAGCAGCGCCACTGCCTGGAACTTCGTGCGGTTCGTGGCCTTGAGGGCTCCGCGCTGCGCGGCGGCCTCGACCTCGCGGACGGCACGGGCGAGGACGGGGATGAGGCCGTCGTTGTCGAGCGGCCGGGTCCGGCGCGACGCCGTCCGCGTGCCACCGGCAGCGCGGCGGGTACCTGATCGAGCCAAGGCTCCTCCTGTTCCGCCCTCGTCGGGGCGAGCCACCCGGTACGGGCGGAAGTCGTGTCGGTGCGTCCGTCGCACCCGGGTCCTCCCCGGGCCGCCGTGGCCCGGAGCGCACCGGATCGTCCGGCTGACCGCATCGCACGGCCCAGGGTGAGGACCGGTGGTCGATGGAACGGCCTGCGCGGGAGGTCCGGCGCCGTCGCACGCACGCGTCGTCCCGGAACTGTGCCCCCGGAGAGCTCCGCCCTCCGGAGGGCCACGCCTCGATGAGAGGCCCACCCCAGGAGGTCCGAACCCGGACGACGCGGATCCGGCACCCGCACCGGTCAGGCGACCGGTCGTCGCGGCAGGAATCGACGCGACATGCGAGCACGCGGTGCGTGCGCGGTCAGTTTACTCCCCAGCCCACGTCGGAGGCGACTCCCCGCCCGCCGCGCGTGGCGGGCCTCCCGGCCGGTCGCCGTCGACGCTGCCTCCCGGACCGCAGCCGGAGCCGTCCCGTCGGGACCGCTGGTCAGACGCGCGGCGCGGACCGCGGACGGCCGGAGCCGGACGGGAGGCTCGGGGCCGGCTCCGCCAGGGCGGCCCGCGTCGCGGCGAGCAGCTGCTCCGCCGTCGCGATGCCGTTCGCCGACCCGGTGGTGGCCTGGCCGCCGGCGTGGGCGAGGAGCTGCGCGCCGATGGCGGGTCCGATGCGCTCGGCCTCCTGCGGGTTGCGGGCGACCCAGTCGCGGGCGACGGCGTCGGCGAGACGCTCGGCGGCGGCCCCACGCTCGGCGTCCCCGCGCGACCGGTGCCAGAGCCCGGTGACGACGAGGTGCGCGACCACGGCGCCGATGTCCCGCACCGGGTGTCCCCAGCCGGCGGTGTCGATGTCGAGCAGGCCGGAGATGCGCCAGGGCTCGTCCTCGTCGACGAACACCTGCTCGAGGTGCAGGTCCCCGTGCACGACCTGCTTCTGGCCCGCGGCCCACCCGATGGAGCGGCGGCCGATGGCGTCGTACAGCCGGTCGATCTCCTCGGCGTCACCGGGGAGCGCGGTCGTCAGCGTCCGACGGTGCCAGTCGGCGTGGTCCATCGCGTCGGCCCGGGCCTGCTGCGTCATCGGCACCGTGGCGATCCGCCCGGTGAGCGCGGCGAGGGACGCCACGAACCGCGGGTCGTCGGCGATGTCGGTGATGCGGCTGCCGGCGGGCACGCCGCGGACGAGTTCGAGGACGAGCAGTCCGTCACCGCGGCTCGCCAGCACCCGCGGCACGGGCAGGCCCGCGGCCGCGAACTGCTCGTGGGTCCGGACGATCGGGGCGACCCGGTGCGGACGGACGATCTTGATGAACAGGGTCCGTTCCGGGGCGTCCACCCGGACGACGGCGCGCTTCCCCGGTCGGTACGCGGCGACCGTCAGCGTCGGGTTCGTCACCGGCAGCCCGAGCGTGGTGAGGAGCTCCGCGACGGCGTCGCGGTACGTCACCTGCGGCAGGACCGGGAGGCCCGGGTCGTTCGGGTAGGCCCACACCGACACCGGGTCGCCGGTCGTCGGGTCGGTGACGATGGCGCTGTTCTGGTCGTGGGTGCCACCGGTGTCGACGTAGGTCAGGACGGTGGCGCGCTGGCCGGCCCGGTCGACGGTGTCCACCTCGTAGCCGTACAGGTAGCCGTTGCCGGACGGCTCGACCGAGTGAGCGCGCGCGGCGACGACCGTCGTCCCGGACCCCGCGAAGGCCTCGGGGATGACTCGCTCATGGTTCGGCCACACGTCCACAGTCAACCGTGTCACCGGGGATCCGTCGCGTTCGTGCCCGGCTCGGCGTGCGGCTCGTGGCTACCGTGGGAGCGTGAACCCGGTCGCGCCCCTCCGCAGCTCGAGTCGCACACCCTTCCTGCAGGTCGTGAAGACCGCGGTGGCGGTGGTCGCGGCGGTGCTCCTGTGCGAACTGCTCATCCGCGGGCCCTTCCCGACCTTCGCCGCGATCGCCGCCCTGCTCGTCGTCCAGCCGAGCATCAACCAGTCGTTCGTCAAGGGCCTCGAGCGGAGCGCGGGCGTGCTGCTCGGCGTGGTGCTCGCCACCGGGGTGCACCTGCTCCTCGGCGACGCCGTCGCGGTCGTCCTGCTCGTCGTCGTCCTCGCGATCCTGCTCGCCTGGGCACTGCGGCTCACACCGACCTCCGCGACGCAGGTCGGCATCAGCGGCATGCTCGTGCTCACCGCGGGTGTCGTCACGCCGAACTACTCGGCCGATCGGATCCTCGAGACCGTGGTCGGCGCGGTCGTCGCCCTCGCGGTGAACGCCGTCATCGTCCCGCCGGTGCTCATCGAACCCGCGCACCTGGCGGTCGCGCGGCTCGCCCGGGACACGGCCGCCGCCTTCGAGCGGATCGCCGTCGGACTGACCGAGGGGTGGGACGCCGGCCGGTGGGACGAGGCACTCCGCCAGGCCCGCGCGCTCCGCCAGCAGCACGGCAGGACCGAGGCGGCGCTGACGTCGGCGCGCGACTCCCTCACGATGAACCCGCGTGGCGGCCGGCACCGCACGATCCTCGAGCGCGACGTCGCGGTCGCCGAACACCTCCGGGTCCTCGTCACGCGCGTGACCGGCATGACCCGTGCCGTCCGGGACAACACCGCCCCCGACCTGCGCGCCGACCCGATGGTCGGTCGGATCGCCACCGAGATCGCCCGGATCGGCGCCGACGTCCGACGCCTCGGTGCACAGGTCGAGTCAGCGCGGCTGACGCCGGGTGAACTCGACGACGGCCCGGAGGACGCCACGCTCGAGCACGCCCTGACGGCCCCGCTCGCGGTGGTCCGGCCGAACTCCCGGCACTGGGTGCTCATCGGGGCCCTGCTCGAGGACGTCCGACGCGTGCGCGAGGAACTCCTCGGCGAGGACGACTGACGCCGGCCCCCGGTTCAGCAGACCCGCTCGCCCGCTGCCCGTGCGGCCTCGGTGGCGGTGGACAGCACCTCGCGCCAGACGTCGGCTGCGGGCCACGTCGGGTCCGAGGTGCCCATCTCCACGTCGGCGAAACGGCCGATCTCGGCGACCACGGCCTCCGGTCCGACCGCCCGTGCTGCGCGACCGGCGCTGTCCGGCACGGCCGTGCGCAGGTCGGCGACCACGCGGTCGCGGTGTGGTCCGTCGAGCGCTCCGAGGCCGACGACGCCCTTCCAGGCGGAGTCGAGCTCGGCGCGCAGGCGGACGATCTCCGGAAGGTCCGGGTCGTGCATGCTTCCCCCAAGTACAGGACGGTCTGTCGGGTGCAGCGTCCGAGGCGGAGCATAGCAACGAAGGGGGTACCGTCAGTACCCGTCAGTCTCGGGTGTCCACTGACCGCAGCCCGCACCGGTCGGCTGTGTCGCTGCTCAGGCGTCGTGACGACGGAACCGCCCACGCGGTCCGCGTTCGGTGCCACGATGGTCGCAGGAGGTCCAGATGCGCTTGTTGGTGGTCGAGGACGACGACGAGATGCGCGCGCTCATGGAGCGCGGGCTCGCCGCCGAGGGGTACCGCGTCACCGCGGTCGAGAACGGTGTGGAGGCACTCATCGCCCTGGGCGAGCAGCCCTACGACATCGCCGTGGTCGACGTGATGATGCCCGGCATGTCCGGCTTCGAGTTGGCGCGGCGCGTCCGCGAGCGCGAGGACCCGGTCCGGATCCTGCTCGTGACCGCGCGGGACGCCGTCGACGACCGTGTGTTCGGGCTCGACGCGGGCGCGGACGACTACCTCACCAAGCCCTTCGCCTTCGCCGAGCTCACCGCACGTCTGCGGGCCCTGGGGCGTCGCGAGCCGACCGGCGCCCCGCGCACCATCGAGGTCGGGGACGTCTCCATCGACTCGGAAGCCCGTCGTGTGTCCGTCAAGGGGCAGCGGGTCGCGATGAGCCCCACCGAGTTCGCCCTGCTGCGCCTCCTCGCGCGCTCGGTCGGCACCGTCGTCGACCGGCCGAAGATCCTCGAGGAGGTCTGGGACGGGTCGCAGCACGTGGACCCGAACGTCGTCGAGCAGTACATCTCCTACCTGCGGAAGAAGCTCGTCGCGCAGGAGGCCACCGTGGCCATCAGCACCGTGCGCGGCCGGGGCTACCGGCTCGACCTCGTCACGGCCTGACGACCGCGTGGTGCGGTCGGACGGCGGCGTGACCGCGGGGCGGGTGGCCGGGCGCCGACCGTCCCGACTGCGGTCGCTGTCGTTGCGCGCCCGGATCACGATCGGGTCGACCGTCATCGCCGCCGTCGTCATCGCCCTGCTCGTGCTCGTGATGCGCCTGCAGGTGGTCAACGTCGTGGCGAGCGCCACCGAGACCCTGCTCGACGCCGACACGGACCCGTACGTCGCGACGCTCGAGGTCGACAGCGACCCGAACCTCTCACCACCCGGCAACGCCCAGTTCGTCGCCGTGGTCTCCCCCACCGGTGAGATCACCCTGTCCTCGATGCCGCGCCGCCTCGAGCAGTCGCTCGGCAGTCTGCGGACGACGCCGGCCGGCACCTCGGTCGTCGAGCTCGGCGGGTCCCAGTACCGCGTGGTCGTCGAACACCCGGTGAACCAGGCCGGTCGCTGGACCGTCGTCGCTGCCCGCAACTCGCAGGCCGAGGCGATCGTCGTCGACGAACTCACCACGACGCTGTCCTTCACCGGTCTGGCGATCCTCCTGGCCTTCGGCGTCGCGTCGTGGGTGCTGGCCACCACCGCACTCCGTCCGGTCAACCGGATGCGTCGCGAAGCCGAGCGGCTGTCCGTCGCCCCCGAACGTGCCGAGTTGCCGGTCGGCCCGGCGCAGGACGAACTCGCCTCGCTCGCGACGACCCTCAACGCCTTCCTGGCGCGGACGCGACAGGCCACCGAACGCGAACGACAGATGGTCTCGGACGCGAGCCACGAGCTCCGCACACCGCTGGCGATCCTCACCACGCAGCTCGACCTCGCCGCGCTCGACCGGGACGACGCCCGCGCACTCGCCGCGCACATCGAGCGGGCGAAGAACAGCGTCGCCCGGCTCTCCCGACTGGCCAACGACCTGCTCACGCTCTCGCGGATCGAGGAGTCGGAGCGCCGCGCGGCCGACGGTGCCCCGCAGTCCGCCACGACCTGGTCGGACCTCGGTGACGAGGTGATGGCCGCCGTCGACCGGGTGCGGCTCATCGCGAGCGCGAAGGACGTCACCGTCGACTTCGAACTCGAACCGCCGACCGTGGCCGACGGTTCCGACGAGCCGCGGTACCGGCTCGACACCGGGGGCATGGCACAGCTCGTCACGAACACCGCCGGCAACGCCGTCGCGGCGCTCCCCCGCGGAGGCACCGTGCTCGTCAGCTGGCGGGCCGCCTCCGGCGAGGGGGTGCTGCAGGTCACGGACGACGGCCCCGGCGTCCCGGAGTCGTTCGTGCCGGTCGCGTTCGACCGCTTCACCCGACCCGACGAGGCCCGCACGTCCCGCCGCGACCCGGACCCGACCACCGGCGGGGTCCCGATGCCGGGCGGGTCCGGCCTCGGGCTCGCGATCGTGCGGGCGGTGGCGGAGCGGGCGGGCGGCACGGCGGCCCTCCGCAACCTGCCGACGGGTGGGCTCGAGGTGACCGTGCGGGTGCCCGCGGTGCGGGACGCTCCGGCGGTGCGCGCAGCGCACTGACCCGGACGGGAGCCGCGGTCACTGGAAGTCCCGCGACCGTGTCCGGACAGCGAGCGGGAGGTGCTCGATGCGGTCCGCGACGAGGTTGACCACCCCGTCCGGTGACCGCTCGAGGATCCCCCGCACGATGACCGCAGGGGACTCCCGTGCCACCCGGCGGTACCGGCCCCACACCCCGACGCTGCAGATGACGTTCACCAGGCCGGACTCGTCCTCGACGTTGAGGAACGTGATCCCCGACGCCGTCGCCGGGCGCTGCCGGTGCGTCACGATCCCGCCGACCTCCACGCGCCGACCGGTCTCCGCCGTCCTGGTGTCCTCGACGCTGAGCACCCCGCGCGCCGACAACCGCTCGCGGAGGTGCCCGACGGGGTGGTCGTCCGTGGACATCCCCGTCGACCACATGTCCGCGATGAGGACGTCCCCGCTCGTCATCTGCCCGAACAGCGGCGGCTGCACGACGACCTGGGTGTCCGGCAGCTGGTCGGGGCGCTCCGCCGCCGCCTGCGCCGCCGACCACATGCCACCACGACGATCGACCCCGAGCGACTCGAACGCGTCCGCGGCGGCGAGCGCCTCGAGCTGCGCGGTGGTGAGGCCGACCCGGCGTGCGAGGTCGGACATGTCCGTGAACGGTCCGTTCGCCCGCCGCTCGGCGACGATCCGCTCGGCGCTCCGGCGGCCGAGCGACGCGACCTCGGCGAGGCCGAGCCGCACGGCGGAGGCACCGTCACGACGGTGTGCGGCGGTGTCGTCGGGGGCGTCCCGATCGAACGGCAACACCGGCGGCTGCTCGGTGGCCAGGCAGGCGTCGTCCCCGACCGCGTCCGTCAGACCCTCGATCGGTTCGAGCGTCGCGTCGACCTCGGACCGCAGGATGTCCGGCCGGAGCACGCGGACCCCGTGCCGGCGGGCGTCGGCGACGAGGGTCTGCGGCGAGTAGAACCCCATCGGCTGCGCGCGGAGCAGCGCCGCCAGGAACGCCCCCGGGTAGTGCAGCCGCATCCACGCGCTCGCGTAGACGATGAGCGCGAAGCTGATCGAGTGGCTCTCCGCGAAGCCGAAGTTCGCGAACGCCTGGATCTTGGCGTAGATGGCGTCGGCGTCCTCGCCGTGGATGTCGTTCTCCGCCATGCCCCGGTAGAGCTTGTCCCGGAGCCGGTCGATCTTCTCGAGGCCGCGCTTCGACCCCATCGCCCGACGGAGCAGGTCGGCGTCGTCCCCGGAGCAGTTGCCGACCGCGATGGCCATCTGCATGAGCTGCTCCTGGAACAGCGGGACCCCGAGCGTCCGTTCCAGCACCGGTTCGAGCGCGGGGTGGATGTAGGTCACCGGTTCCTCACCCGTGCGCCGGCGGATGTACGGGTGCACCGCCCCGCCCTGGATCGGCCCGGGGCGCACGAGGGCGACCTCGATCACGAGGTCGTAGAACCGACGCGGCAGCAACCGGGGCAGCGTGCCCATCTGCGCACGGGACTCCACCTGGAACACGCCGATCGTGTCCGCGCGACAGAGCTGGTCGTAGACGCCCTGCTCCTCCTTCGGGATGGAGTGCATGTCCCACCGCTCCCCGCAGTGGTCGGCGGCCAGGTCGAACGAGTACTGCAGCGCGGCGAGCATGCCGAGTCCGAGCATGTCGAACTTCACGAGCCCCATGTACGCGCAGTCGTCCTTGTCCCACTGCAGCACGGTCCGACCGTCCATCCGGGCGTGCTCGATCGGCACGACCTCGCCCACCGGCCGGTCGGTCAGGACCATCCCGCCGGAGTGGATGCCGAGGTGCCGCGGGAACCCGAGGACCTGCTGGGCCAGGTCGACCACCGGCTCCGGGATGTCGTGGTCCTGGCTCTCGGTGACCGAACCCCACCGTTCGACCTGCTTCGACCAGGCGTCCTGCTGTCCGGGGCTGTGTCCGAGTGCCTTCGCCATGTCCCGCACCGCACCCTTCGGCCGGTAGGTGATGACGTTCGCGACCTGCGCGGCGTTGAACCGGCCGTACTTGTCGTAGACGTACTGGATGACCTCTTCGCGCCGGTCGGAGTCGAAGTCCACGTCGATGTCCGGTTCCTCGTCGCGCATGGCCGACAGGAACCGCTCGAACGGCAGGCCGTACCGGATCGAGTCGACGGCGGTGATCTCGAGCAGGTAGCAGACCGCCGAGTTCGCGGCCGAACCCCGCCCCTGACAGAGGATCCCCCGCTCGCGGGCGAACTGCACCATGTCGCGCACGATGAGGAAGTACCCGGGGAAGCCCTTGTCCTCGATGACCGACAGCTCGCGTTCGATGCGCTCCCGCTTGTGCGCGTCGACGCCGTCCGCGTCCCCGGGGTAGAACCGACGGGCCCCACGCCAGGTGAGCTCG
Source organism: Curtobacterium sp. MCBD17_023 (assembly GCF_003224415.1). NCBI lineage: Bacteria > Bacillati > Actinomycetota > Actinomycetes > Micrococcales > Microbacteriaceae > Curtobacterium > Curtobacterium sp. MCBD17_023. Next base: position 30,458 of record NZ_QKLJ01000005.1, on the reverse strand, counting down.
CGCAGCCAGGTCATCGCCGTGTGGCCGTCCGGCACGTCGAGGTCGGGCAGCCCGGGCTTCGCGGTCTTCAGCTGGAAGCCGAGTTCGTCGGCGAGCACCACGCTCCGTTCGACGGCACCCGGCCACCGGGCGAACCGCCTGGCCATCTCGGCACCGGACCGGAGGTGCGCGGTGTCGGCGGCCGGCAACCACCCGTCGATCTCGTCCAGGCTGCGCCGGGCGCGGACGGCGGCCAGGGCGGTCGCCACCGGGAACCGGTCCGGGGTGGCGTAGTGCACGTTCCCGGTCGCCACGACGGGCAGCGCGTGCCGGGCGGCGAGCGCGGCGAGGACGTCGTTCCGGGCGCTGTCGAGCGCGTCCCCGTGGTCGGAGAGCTCCACGACGACGGAGCCCGTCCCGAACCGGTCGAGCAGCGCCCGCAGCGCCTGGTCGGCAGCGCTCTCGCCGCCACGTTCGAGGGCCTGGCGGACGGTGCCCTTCCGACAGCCGGTGAGCACCCGCCACCGTCCGCCCGACCGCTCGGCGAGGTCGTCGAGGTCGTACCGGGGACGCCCCTTCTCGGAGCCCGCGGCGAGGTGCGCGGCCGTCACCGCGCCGGCCAGCCGGTGGTACCCGTCCTGCCCGTCGGCGAGGAGCAGCAGGTGCGAGCCCTCCGGGTCGGGTACGCCGTTCTGCGGTCCGGTCAGTCCGAGGGACAGCTCGGCGCCGTAGACGGTGGTGACGCTCGGGTACGTCTCGGCGACCTCGGCCATCCGCGCGGCACCGTAGAAGCCGTCGTGGTCGGTGATCGCCAGTCCGTGCAGGCCGAGTCGCGCGGCCTCCTCGAGCAGGTGCTCGGGCGGGCTCGCCCCGTCCAGGAAGCTGAAGGTCGAGTGCGCGTGGAGTTCCGCGTACGGCACCGCGGGCGGCGCGTCCGGCGAGGCGACGTCCGCCGGACGGTACGGCGCACGCTTCCGCGACCAGGCCGGGCTGTCGCCGCCGTCACCCTCGGGGGTCGTCCCCGGGCTCCGCTTGTCGGAGAGGGCGCGCTCGAACTGCGACCACGGGATCGGCGGGTTGTTGTACCCCATCAGCGTCCGTCCTTCACGTCGCGATCGCCTCTGCCCACCAGCGGTGGTCGGCGAGGACCAGGTACCACGCCCGCCCCTCGGCGTCGACGAGCTGCAGGCGGTGCAGTCGTCGTCCGCCCGACTCCCACCACCGCACGACGAGCGGCCACGGCCCCGCCCACGCCGTGACGGGTGCGAACCGTCCGCCGCGGTCGCCGTCCGACCGGAAGCGTCCGGGTTCGCCGGTCAGGGTGCCCCGGTCGTCGACGTCCACCGGACCGCCGTCCGCCGTGACGACGTCCACCGGGCGCGGCCGCTCGAGGACCGTCGCCGGCGGCGGCCCGGGCAGCTTGCCCGGCCACGGGCGGTCCCGGACCACCGCGAGGGCGCGCTCGCCCCCGGCGGGTGCGTCCCCCCACGGCACGAGCACGACGCGTTCCGCCAGCGTGCGGCCGCCACCGATCCGGGGCGTGACGACACCGTCGTGCCCGACCATGCCCTGTACGCGGGCCAGGCCGTGGTGCACCCGCTCGTCGGGTCCGGAGCCCCAGAGTCCGCGCTCGTGGTTCGCGAGGTCGTCCACCGCGACGGGTTCGAGCACGACCGAGGTGACCGGCGCCTCGAGCCCGGTCGGGTCGACCCCGCCGGCGAGCTGCCACCGCACCCGGTCCACCACGTCGGCCGCGTCGAACCACCGCGGGTGCGCCCACACCCGTTCGAGCAGGACGTCCCGCTCGTCGACGATGCCGACCCGGATCGTCGTCGCCACGAGACCGGCTGCACGGAGCTTCGCGGCGAAGTCGTCGGCGGAGCGGCGGAACGCGAAGGCGATCTGGTCGGCGCGGTCGAGGGGCGGTTCGAAGGACGCCTGGACCTCGAGGTCGGGCGGCACCTCGCGCGCGGAGACCTCCCGCGGGTCGCGCCCACCGGCGAGGCGGTGCAGGAACGCCCCGGGGACGCCGAACCGGTCGCGCACCTGTTCGTCGGTGAGCGCGGCGAAGTCCCCGAGCGTCGCGATCCCGAGTCGGCCGAGGACCATCGCGAGGTCCGGGTCGCCGAGCACGCCGAGCGGCAGCGGGGCGAGGAACTCCGCCGACCCGCCGACCGGCACCATCCGGACGCGCTCCCCGGGCCGCCGTGGTCGTGCCCGTGCGGCCTGCTCGGCGGCGAACGGGGTGTCGGCCACCCCGGCCCGGACACCCGGTGCGCCGTGGTCGGCCGCGATGCCCGCCAGGACGGTCGCCGCGGCCCGTTCTCCACCGTGGTAGCGCGCCGGACCGCGGGCCCGCAGCGCGATCGTCCCGGGGCGCAGGACCTCCACCCCGGGTGCTGCTTCCTCGATGGCGCGGATGACCGGCTCGAACGCACGGTGGTCGAGCGCGTCGTCGTACGGCTGGGTGACGAGGTCGGTGCAGCGTGCCTGTGCTTCCCGCACCCGCAGCCCTCGGACCACCCCGACCTGCCGGGCCGAGGCGGAGCTGGCGAAGACCAGGCCCTTGGCGATGAGGGCGAACGGTTGTTCCGGGGGCGATCCGGCTGCCCGGGCGGCCGCGATGACGGGCCAGTCCGGGCACCAGAGGACGATCGTGCGGGTCGGCGGGGGTTCCGGCAGCCCCGCTCCCCGGCTGAGCGCGTCCGCACGGACGGCTCCCGCACCGGGCATCCCGACACCGGGCATCCCGACGCCCGACAGTGCAGCGCCTGCTCCCCCGCCCTTCGGCGTGCCCACCAGCGCTCGGCGCCCGCGGGGGCTCACGACGCCACCGCGACGGGACGCAGGACCCGCTCGTCGACCGGCACCGCGGCGACCGCGGTCGTCGGGACGGCCGCGCGGACCGAGCCGTCCGCAGCGGGCAGCAGCAGTTCGGCGCTCGTCGGTCGGACCGCACCGGCGCGCCCCGACGCGGTGACGGTCACCCGTCGCTCGGTGAGGTACCCGTGACCGTGGCCGATCCCGCTCCACCGGGACTCGGTGACGCGCAGGGTGACGTCCGCCCCGGGCCAGGACCCGAGCGCGACGAGTGCGGCCCCGCGCTGCCGGAGACGCGCGGAGAGCCGGGCGACGTCACCGGGCACCACGCGGCCGAGGGGACGGGTGAGGACGATCTGCGCGACGTCGGCGAGGGCCGCGGTCACCGCGAGCCACTGGTCGCCCGGGTCCGGCACCAGCACGAGTCGTTCCAGGTCGATCCCCGCCGCGGCCGCCGCCTCCACACCGAACGAGGGCACGCCGACCACTGCGCACCACGCACCGGCCGCCGATGCCGCCTGCAGCATCGTCTGGGCGAGCAGCACCGACTCCGGCACGGCGTAGGTGCCACCCGCGCGGATCGCACCGCCCGGCAGCAGCGGGGCGAGGGCGTCCGCGGTGGGCAGCCCGTCGGTGTCCACCCGGGTGGACTCCATGTCGGCCACCCGCGACCGCAGCGAGGTGATCCGGTCGAGTGCCGCCCGCGCTGCTCCGACGTGGTCGGCCCCGCGAGCCCCGTCCGCGCCCCCGCGAGCAGCACCGTTCCGCCCGACGTGCTCGCGGTCCCCGCGTCCGCGGTCGCTGCGCTCGTCGGACGACCGGAGTGCCGTCGCCGTCTGCATGCCCTCATGTTCGAACATGTGTTCGATGATGTCAACCGGCACCGACATCCGGTGGACAGCGGTTCGAACACCCGTTCGATGGTCACCAGTGCGCCGCCGCGCCCACCCCGCGGAGCACCGACACCGTCTTCGCCTCGACCTCGTCGGCCTCGTCCTCCGGCGAGGACGACCACGTCACCGCGCCGCCCGCCCCGAGCGTCCTGCGCCGCACGGACCCGTCCGGGTGGAGGACCGTCACCAGTGTCCGGATGGCCACCGACAGATCGACCGCACCGCTGGCCGAGAAGTACCCGATCGCCCCGGCGTACACCCCGCGCGGGGCACCCTCCAGCCGGTCCGCGATCGCCGTCGCACTGCGCTTCGGCGCTCCCGTCATCGACCCCGGCGGGAAGGCCGCCCGCACGACCGCGGCCCGGGAGGCCCCGGGTGCCAGGACACCGGCGATCGTCGACACCATCTGGTGGACGCTCGCGTACGTCTCGACGTCGCAGAGCCGTTCGACGCGCACCGACCCCGGGCGCGCCGTCCGCTGCAGGTCGTTCCGCAGCAGGTCCACGATCATCACGTTCTCGGCCCGGTCCTTGGCGCTGGTCGACAGGTCGGCGCGCACCACGGCGTCCTCGACCGGGTCGACGTGACGCGGTCTGGTGCCCTTGATCGGCTCGGCCAGCACACCGCCGTCGGCGTCGATGCGCAGGAACCGCTCCGGGGACCGGCTGGCGATCCGCAGGTCACCGGTCCGCAGGTACGCGCCGAACGGCACCGGATCGCTCCGGCGGATCCGCAGGTACTCCGCCAGGTGGCGGTCGCCGGCGACCCCGGGGTGGTCCAGGGCGTCCGGTGCGTCTGCTCCATCCGGTGCGTCCGGGACGGCGAACGCCGTCGTCAGGCACACCTGGAACGCGTTGCCCTCGCGGATCTCGTCACGGCACGTGTCCACCGCGCGCTCGTAGGCCGCGCGGTCGACGCGACCACACGCCTCCAGGAGGGACCGGTCGGGCTCCCGACCACCGTCCGGGAGGCCCGTGGCCCGGTCCGCCAGGTCGTCGTGCGGCTCCGGGGCGGCCAGCCCCCGGTCGTCCGGGTCCGCGCCGCACAGCCCGGCCGACCAGGCGCGGTTCGCCGCGGACGCGTCCGGCTCATCGTCGTCCACGAGGGTCAGCGCCCAGGCGGCTCCGTCCCCCCGCACGAGGACCGCACGGTCCACGAACCGGAGGTCGGCGTCCGCGTGTCCGTCCGCGGTCCGGTCGGGCCCGTCGACCTCACGCCCGAGCTCGTACCCGAGGAAGCCGACCCACCCGAGCGCGAACGCACAGCCGTCCACCGGTGCGTCCAGCGTCGGTGTGCGCTGCAGGAGGTCGTCGAGGACGGCGAACGCGGCTCGGTCCTCGACCCGGGACGACCCGAACCACGACCCCGCGGCAGGCGACACGTCGAGCCGGGCGACACGGTCCTGGTGACGGAACCGCGCGGCGAACGGCCCGTCCGTGAGGGCGAGCACCGACCACGCGGCACGGAGCCCCGCCGACGGTGGGGCCCCCTCCGGCAGTGCGGAGTCGAACCAGACCAGGTCGGTCGCGGTCCTCCTGGCGAGCACGGCGAGGTCGACCGGGCCGTCGAGCCTGCGGGTCTCGAGCCGCGGGCCGGCGCCTCCCTCGACGGACGGGGTGGGAACCGCCTCGGCCGTCAGACCGCGGAGATCGTCCATGCGGCGGCGTGGGCGGTGCCCGGCTCGAGCACGACGAGGCCGGCGTCCACGTCGGCGGCGAAGGCGTCCCCGTTGAAGGCGTTCGGCGCGCAGGTCATCGGCTCGACGGCCAGCCCGGCACGGTGGTACCCGGGGACCACGTGGTCGGCGGTGTGCACCTGCGCCCACCCGCACTCAGGGCCGAAGGCGACCCGGACGCCGTGTCCGTCCGCTGCCGTGACGGTGATCGCCGCGATGCCGTCGGTGTCGCGGTCGAAGCCGGTGAAGGCGTGGTCGATGAACCGCGGTCCGATGTGCGTCGGCGTCCGGAGGTCGAACTCGTCGTGCACCGGGACCAGGTCGGTCGGGATGAGCCGGTCCTCGGTGACCTCGAGGACCTCGGCGGCCGGGAGCGTCAGCGTCCAGTCGTCGACCGTGCCCGCGCCGGCGAGGAGGTACGGGTGCGGGCCGGTCCCCCACGGTGCCCGGTCGTCGCCGGTGTTCGTGCCGGTGACGGTGGTGTGCAGGCCGTCGGCGTCGAGGCGGTACTCCACGCGGACCTCGACCCGGTACGGGTACCCCTCCTGCGGCTGCACGGTCGTGGCGAGCACCACACGGTCGACGTCGTGTTCCAGCACGGCGAACTCGGTCCAGGCGACCAGTCCGTGCAGGGCGTGAGAGCGCTTCGGCTCGGTGAGGGCGAGTTCGTGCTCGGTCCCGCCGAAGGTGTACCGGCCGTCCACGACTCGGTTCGGCCACGGGGCGAGGACCGCCCCACGGAAGACCGGTCGGACCTCGTCCGCGTCGAAGGTGGTGACGAGGTCGCGGCCGTCGTGGCGGAGCGCCCGCAGGGTCGCGCCGACGCTCGCGATGTCGGCGGTGTAGCCGGAGGATGCGATCGACGTCTGGGACCCGGACCGGGGGGCTGCGCTGCTCATGCGGTCAGCGTATCGGCCGCGGGGACCCGGGCGGGCGACGGGGCGGGAACGGGAGAAGCCCCGTTGCTCGGGGAGCAACGGGGCTTCGGTGGTGGATCTGAGGGGACTCGAACCCCTGACCCCCTGCATGCCATGCAGGTGCGCTACCAGCTGCGCCACAGACCCATCGGCCGCAAGCGGCCTGTCGGTGTCCCTCCGGTTCCCCGGAGGCACCAGTACAGCGTACACCACGCGGAGACGGGGGAACGAAATCGCCGTCGCCTCCCGGGCGCGTCGCCGCTACGCGGACTGTTCTGCCGCCTGCGTCTGGTCGACCGGGAGGTCGAGCGGGATGACCGGGCAGTCCGACCAGAGTCGCTCGAGAGAGTAGTACTGGCGCTCTTCCTCGTGGAAGACGTGCACGACGATGTCCCCGAAGTCGATCAGCGCCCATCGGCCTTCACTGCGGCCTTCACGACGCAGCGGCTTCGAACCGGCCTCGAGCATGCGGTCCTCGATCTCGTCGGCGATGGCGAGCACGTTGCGCTCGTTGCGGCCGGTGGCGAGCAGGAAGACGTCGGTGAGCTGGAGCGGTCGGGTGACGTCGAGGGCGACGAGGTCCTCGGCCTGCTTGGAGTCGGCCGCTTGGGCGGCGATCTGCACGAGTTCGAGTGCGCGAGCGGAGGCGGTCACGGATTCCTTCCGGTGGTCATCCCGACGGAGGCGTCGCGATGTTCATGATGGGTGTCGATCATAGGTCAGACCGCCGACGACGGCCATGCCGACGAGGACGGTGAGCCCGGACCGACGACCCGGTGATCGGCTACGAGCCGAAGAAGTTGGTGGCCACCAGGGCGACGACGATCACGCCCGCCGCGACGACCCCGACCGCGCTGGCCGCGACCGCCAGGACCACGGGCGCCTTCGAGTCCTTGGGCTTCGCCGCGGCCAGGACGACCTGCCGCGTCGAGGTGTGGCTCGACACCGCACGGCTCGCGCGCACCGGGCTGGCGTCGGTGTCGGGCTGCTCGTCCTGCTGGTCGAGCAGCCGGTCGACCTCGGCGCCGTCGATCGGCCGGTGCGACCCGGTCGAGGACAGCGAGGACGGCAGGTCGATCGACCCGGTGAGGATGACCTCGCCGGTGGCGTTCAGCGCACCGGTCGGGTCCGCCAGGGCCGAGTTCGGCAGGATCATGGCGTTCGACCGCGCCTCGGTGACGCGGCGGGTGCCGGTCTCCTCGTCGTGGACCTCGGCGTCGTTCGAGTCGTGCGCGAAGGTGGACCAGTGGCCGCTCGGCGCCTCGAAGGCCGTGGTGACCGGCTTCGGCTCGCGGCCGGCATCGGACGACGCCGGACGGGATGCGGAGCCCGGCGCCGACGCCGAGCCGGAACGGACGGCGGAGGTCGGTCCGGACACCTGGGCGTCGGCGGGCACGACGGGCAGCGGGACCTCGTTCGTGTCGTCGTCGTCCAGGTCGAGCGGGAACACGCCGGGAGCCGCTGCAGCCGGGGCGGAGGTCGGAGCCGGGATGACGTCGTCGACACCGGTCCCCGCCGTCGTACCCGGCTCGTCGGTGACCGCGAGGTCGTCCGGGTCCGCGTCGTGCGGTGCCCAGGTGGTGCGGTGCAGGCGCGGCTCCTCCGCGTGCGCGGCCGCCGCCTCGAGGGGCTCGATCGCGTCGGGCGATCCGTCGGCGGCCGTGGCCTGCTCGACGGCTGCCGGGTCGAGGTGGGACACCTCGGGGTTCGGCTCCTGCCAGTGCGAGGTCTCGCCGCCGTCGTCCTCAGCGCGGGTGTCCTGACCGGCGTCGTCGTCCGACCGGTCTGCGGTGTCGGCGGTGTCGGCGGGGCCGGCGAACCCGAAGGGCACCAGCGGCGCCCGCTCGGGGTCGACGCCCGACGCGGCCGTCTCGGCGGGCGTCGGAAGGGACGGCACCTGTGCGTCCGGGGCCGGGACGGCGGCCGGACCGGACAGGGTGCCGAGCACGTCCTGCACCGTGCGGTCCGAGGAGTGCGGGGTGGGGTTCTGCAGCGGGACCGGACGGCCGCCCTGCTCCTGTGCCTCGCGGAGGAGCCGCAGCTGTCGGCGGGACATCCCGCCGGTGCCGGGCACGATCTCCGTCGCGGACGCCGGCGGCTGGTCCGGGACACCCGAGGGTGCGCTGGCGGACCGCGGGACGGCCGACTGGGCGGACGCCGCGGAGCCGGGCGCGACGTGCGAACCGGGACGACGCCGGGCCTCCGGCGCGCTGGTCGCGGCGACGGTCGGCGGTGGGGTCACGGGCTGGGCACCGCCGGACGCGGCGCGCTCACGCTCGCGCATCTGACGCCGCGACAGGGGCGGCTGCGCGTCGGACGGACTCATGCAACGCTCCGATACAGATGGTGCTTCGAGATGTACTGGACGACGCCGTCCGGTACGAGGTACCAGACGGGGGACCCGCCTCTCACCCGATCGCGGCAGTCGGTCGAGGATATCGCCAGCGCGGGGACCTCGAGGACACTAACGTCCCGTTCTGGGAGTCCGGTGATGCTCAACGCGTGTCCCGGTCGGGTCACGGCGACGAAGTGGGCCAGGTCCCAGAGGCCGTCGTGGTCCTTCCAGTCCAGGATCTGCTGGACCGCGTCCGCTCCGGAGATGAACACGAGCTGCGCGTCGGGGCGCTGCTCGCGGAGGTCGCGGAGGGTGTCCACCGTGTAGGTCGGACCCGGGCGGTCGATGTCCACCCGGCTGACCGTGAACATCGGGTTCGACGCCGTCGCGATGACCGTCATCAGGTACCGGTGTTCGGCGTCGGTGACGTCCGCCTTCATGTACGGCTGACCGGTCGGGACGAACACGACCTCGTCGAGGTCGAAGTGCTTCGCGACCTCGGACGCCGCCACGAGGTGACCGTGGTGGATCGGGTCGAACGTCCCGCCCATCACCCCGATGCGCGGCCGACCCGTGCTCTCGAGCATCGGGGGGCTGGTCAGATCTTCGAGTGGCCGAACTCGTCCACGCCGGTCTCGTGCTGCCGGGTGGCCTGGAACTTGTGCGAGTGGCGGTAGGCGACGTCGCGGAAGCTCCACGTGACGAAGCCCAGGAAGGTGAAGAAGCAGGCGGCGACGATCGGGTAGACGATCGCGGGGACGCCGGCCGCGTGCTCGGCGGCCTCAGCGAGGAGTGACATCTGGCAGTGCTCCGATCGGTCGAGGAAGACTCCGGACCATCCTAGCCGCGGATGTGTCCCTGCCCGCGCACGAGCCACTTGGTACTCGTGAGCTCCGGGAGCCCCATCGGCCCCCTGGCGTGCAACTTCTGGGTCGAGATGCCGACCTCGGCCCCGAAACCGAACTCACCCCCGTCGGTGAACCGGGTCGAGGCGTTCACCATGACGACAGCGGAGTCGACCCCGGCCAGGAAGTGCTCCGCCGTGTCGACGTCGTTCGTCACGATCGACTCGGTGTGGTGCGTCGACCACCGGGCGATGTGCGCCATGGCCGCGTCCACGTCCGGTACGACCCGGATCGACAGGTCGAGGTCCATCGACTCGGTCGCCCAGTCGGCCTCGGTCGCGCGCAGGACCCCGGGCACGATCGTCCGGGTGGCGTCGTCGCCACGGAGGGTCACCCCGGCGCCACGGAGCCGGTCGGCGAGCACGGGCAACAGCCGTTCCGCGGCCCGCTCGTGCACCAGCAGGGTCTCGAGGGCGTTGCACACGCTCGGCCGCTGCACCTTGCTGTTCAGGACGATGTCCACGGCCCGGTCGAGCGGCGCGGACTCGTCGAGGAACACGTGCACGACCCCGGCCCCGGTCTCGATCACCGGCACCAGGGACTCGGTCACGACGGTCTGGATCAGGGAGGCGCTCCCCCGCGGGATGAGCACGTCGACGAGCCCACGGGCACGCATGAGCTCGGTCGCGCCCTGCCGGCCGAACTCGTCGATGGTCTGGACCAGTTCCCGCGGGAGTCCGACCGAGGCGACGGCGTCCTGGATCCGTGCGACCAGGACCGCGTTCGTCCGCTGCGCCGCCGACCCGCCGCGCAGGACGACCGCGTTGCCGGACTTCAGGGCCAGGGAGGCGATGTCGACCGTGACGTTCGGTCGTGCTTCGTAGATCGCGCCGACGACCCCGAACGGCACGCGGACCTGCGTGAGTTGCAGGCCGTTCGGCAGGACCGATCCCCGGACGTGCTGGCCGACCGGGTCGGTCAGGCCGACGACGTGCTCGACGGCGTCCGCGAGGGCATCGACCCGGGCCACGTCGAGCCGCAGTCGATCGAGCAGACCCGACGACAGGCCGGCGTCCTCCCCCGCGACGAGGTCCTCGTGGTTCGCCGTCACGATCTCGGCCGTGCCCGCACGCAGCTCGAGCGCGATCGCCCGGAGAGCGGCGTCCTTGACGGCGGTCGTCGCGGTCGCGAGCGCCGTCGATGCGGAGCGCGCGGCGGTCAGGACGTCGGCCAGGGTCGGAGCGGGGGCGGTGCGGGACATGGACCGATCGTAGACCGGCGACCACCCGCGTGACGCGACCTGTGGACACGGACGGGAGGCGCGCCTCCAGGCCGTCGACGACCCGCGCTCAGGCGCGTGGTGCGGCCCGGAACCAGGTACCGACGTGCTCGCCGCCGAGGGCTCGCTCGACGAGCGCGGTGGCCGTGACGAGGACCGCGGTGCCGGCCTCGGCGGCGAGTCGCGCGGCCGCGACCTTCGTGCCGGCTCCCCCGGTGCCGACCCCGGCCGCGCCGATCGAGCCGAAGGTGACGCCGGCGAGCTCGTCGCCGAACGGGACCTCGTCGATGCGGGTGGCGCCGGGCTGCTCCGGCGGCTTCGTGTACAGGGCCTCGACGTCGGACAGGAGCACGAGGGCGTCGGCCTCGAGCTGCCGGGCGACCAGTGCCGCGAGCCGGTCGTTGTCACCGAACCGGATCTCGTGGGTGGCGACCGTGTCGTTCTCGTTGACGATCGGGAGCACCCGGAGTTCGAGCAGCCGGTTCATCGCACGGCGGGCGTTCACGCGGTGCGTCGGGTTCTGCAGGTCGCCGGCGGTGAGCAGCACCTGGGCCGCGGTGACGCCGTGGCGGTCGAGTTCCTTCTGGTACCGGAACACGAGGACGGCCTGCCCGGTCGCGGCGGCCGCCTGCTGGGTCGCGAGGTCGTCCGGCCGACCGTCCAGGCCGAGGAAGGGGAAGCCCGTCGCGATCGCACCCGAGGACACGAGCACGACCTCGGTCCCACGCCGGTACGCACCGACCAACGCGTCGACCAGGGGGCCGATCTGCCCGGCGTTGTCCCCGCTGACCGAGGAGGACCCGACCTTGACGACGATCCGTCGCGCGCGCGGGATGTCGGCCCGCTCGGTGACGGGTCCGGCGGTGCGCTCGGTCGTGTCGGTCATCGTCGCTCCCGGGTCAGTCCCGCTCGGCTGCTGCCTGCTCGACGGACGAGGCGGTGTCGGGCACGCCCGCGTCGGTGGTGTCGTCCTGCCACAGCCCGGCGCGGCGCTCCTGCTCGAGCTCCGCGCGGGCGGCCGCCTTCGCGTCCATCCGCTCGAAGTAGTCGGCACGACGCTCGTTGCGTGTGGGGCGCGCGTTGAGGTCGAGTCGGGCGTCGGTGCCGCGTGCACTCGTGATGAGCTCGGCGGTGGAGGTGAGGGTGGGCTCCCAGTCGAAGACCATCCCGCCGTCGCCACCGATCACGACGGTCGACCCGGCGACGGCTCCGGCCTTGAAGAGGCCGTCCTCGACACCGAGCTTCGCGAGCCGGTCGGCGAGGTAGCCGATCGCCTCCTCGTTGGTGAAGTCGGTCTGCTGGACCCAGCGCTCCGGCTTCGCGCCGCGGACGCGGTAGAAGCGGTGCTCCTCGCCGCCCTCGGCCCGGACGGTGAAGGGCTTCTCGTCGACGGCCTTCGGGCGGATGACGATGCGCTCGACCTCGGGCTCGGCGGCACGCTCGGCCCGCGCCTGCTCGACGACGTCGGCCAGGGCGAAGGTGAGTTCGCGCAGGCCCTTGTGCGACGCGGTCGAGATCGGGAAGACCCGGTAGCCGCGCGACTCGAACTCCGCGGTCACGAAGGCCGCGAGCTCCGCGGCGTCCGGCACGTCGATCTTGTTCAGCGCGATGAGCTGCGGCCGCTCGAGGAGCGGGACCTGTCCCTCGGGGACCGTGTACTGCTCGAGCTCGCGGAGGATGACGTCGAGGTCGCTCACCGGGTCGCGGCCGGCGTCGAGCGTCGCGCAGTCGATCACGTGCAGGAGGGCCTCGCAGCGCTCCACGTGGCGGAGGAACTCGAGCCCGAGGCCCTTGCCCTCCGACGCGCCCTCGATCAGGCCGGGGACGTCGGCGACGGTGAACCGGGTCGTGCCGGACTCGACGACGCCGAGGTTCGGCGTGAGGGTGGTGAACGGGTAGTCGGCGATCTTCGGCTTCGCTGCCGAGACCGCGGCGATGAGCGAGGACTTGCCCGCGCTCGGGAACCCGACCAGGGCCACGTCGGCGATGGTCTTCAGCTCGAGGCTGACGTCTCCGCTCCAGCCGTCGGTGCCGAGCAGCGCGAACCCGGGGGCCTTGCGCTTCGTGGTCGCCAGTGCGGCGTTGCCGAGCCCGCCCTGGCCGCCGGGCGCCACGACGACGCGGATGCCCGGTTCGGTGAGGTCCGCGAGCACCTCGCCGTCCTCGTCGTACACGACCGTGCCGACGGGGACGGGGAGCTCGAGCGTCTCGCCGCTGACACCACTCCGGTGGTCGCCCATGCCCGGCTGGCCGTTGCGGCTGGAGCGGTGGGGCGAGCGGTGGTAGCCCAGGAGGGTCGTGACCTGCGGGTCGGAGACGAGCACGATGTCGCCGCCGTCACCGCCGTTGCCGCCGTCGGGGCCCGCGAGGGGCTTGAACTTCTCACGACGGACGGACACACAGCCGTTGCCACCGTTGCCTGCCGTCAGGTGCAGGGTCACGCGGTCGACGAACGTCGCCATGGGTTCACTCCTGGTTGTCGTACGGGAAAACAGCGGGAGGGGCAGGCACACGGCCTGCCCCTCCCGCTGAACTGATCGTCGGTGACTACGCGTTGACGATGTTGATGACCTTGCGGCCACCCTTGGTGCCGAACTCGACCGAACCGGCCGAGAGGGCGAACAGCGTGTCGTCGCCACCGCGGCCGACGTTCGCGCCGGGGTGGAAGTGCGTGCCGCGCTGGCGGATGATGATCTCACCGGCGTTGACGACCTCGCCACCGAAGCGCTTCACGCCGAGGCGCTGTGCGTTCGAGTCGCGACCGTTGCGAGTGGAACTCGCACCCTTCTTGTGTGCCATGTCTCTACCTCCGCCTTACGCGATCTTGGTGACCTTGACGCGCGTGAGATCCGCGCGGAAGCCCTGGCGCTTCTTGTAACCGGTCTTGTTCTTGAACTTCTGGATGATGACCTTCGGGCCGCGGAGATCGGCGAGGACCTCGGCGGTGACCGTCACGTTCGCGAGCTCGGCCGCGGCGGAGGTGATCTTGTCCCCGTCCACGAGGAGCACCGGCGCGAGGTCGATGTTGCCATTGTCGTCGGCCTTGATGCGGTCGATGGTGATGATCGAGCCGACCTCGACCTTCTCCTGACGGCCGCCGGCGCGCACTACTGCGTAAACCACGTGGATTCCTTACGTAACTCTGCTTGAGGGAAGTCTCGGGTGCCCACTTCTGCGCGATCCATCCGGCTTGCCCCGGATCCCGGTTCACCCGGGTCCCAGGTCGCCCCGAGTCGATCGGCGACGCAGGCAGAACGGCCCGCTGACACCAGGGATCGAGAATACTCGATCCGACCAGGTGGGTCAAACGCCGACACACGTACCATGGCGGGATGACCGTGCTGATCGATCCCCCGGCCTGGCCCGCGCACGACACGCTCTGGTCACACCTGGTCAGTGACTCATCCTACGACGAGCTGCACGCCTTCGCCGACCGTGCGGGCGTCCCGCGACGGGCGTTCGACCACGACCACTACGACGTGCCGCAGGCCCGGTACGACGAACTCGTGGCGTCCGGGGCCTCCCCCGTGACCGGTCGCGAGCTGGTGCTGCGGCTCATCGCGAGCGGGTTGCGGGTGCCGCAGCGCGACAAGCGCCACTGACACGACCGTCTGCTGCCGACGACCGCGGGTGCCGGCACGCCGCCAGTGGGCCTCCGGAACGGGTCGTCAGGCCCGCGGGGCTCCCGCCGGACGGCGACGTGCGCGTCCGAGCCACAGCCACGCCACCGTCGACGAGCCGAGGGACATCAGCGCGAGCGGCAGCCCGATCTGCACCGGCGTGGTGACGGCGTCGACGAGCAGGCGCCCGAGGGCCTGTCCGACGGTCCCCTGCCCGGCGGCCTCGGCCACCCCGTGGACGAGGCCCACGAGTGCGAGGGCGAGGGTCCCGCCCGCACCGGCGAGCAGGACGCGGAGCAGGACCACGGGCAGCGGCACCCTCGGCACGACGGGCGCGAGGAAGGCGAGCACGAGGAACGCCGCCAGGTGGAACGGGAACCGGGTGACGAAGACGCTCTGCACGAACGCCTCCACCAGGCTCGTCCCGCCGTGGCTCCGGAAGGGCCCGACGATCGTGCTCGTGCCGACCAGGCCCACCAGACCCGCGACGAACTCCACCAGGACGACGCTGACCACCGTCAGGGCGGCCCCGGTCGTCGCGAGCGTGGACGCGCCCGGCGCGACGACGGCGGCGCGGACCGGGGCGGCCGGAGCCGGGTCGGCGTGCGACCGCGGCGGCGGGACCGCACCCCAGCCCGGACCGGGCTGGTCGTGACCCGGGACCGGGCCGCGACCAGCCGTCGGCTGCTCGTCGGTCACCTCACCGTCCGACGATGACGGTGCCGTCGTCCTCGGTGCCGTCGGTCCCGGCGGGGCTGGCCGGTGCGCTGATGCTGCCCGAGGACACGCGACGCGAGCGGGAACGACCCTGACCGGGCTGCTTCGGCTCCGGGAGCGCCTGCAGCACCGAGTCGAGCAGCGACTCCGCGGCCTCCTCGCTCACCCGTCGCGGCTCACGCTTGGCGACCCCGACCGGGATGTCGAGGATGGCGACCGTGGTGTCGGCCGGCGTGATCGCGGCCGACGAGCTGACCCGACGACGACCCGCGGGGCGTTCCTTCGGTGCGGCCTGGGGAGCCGGCTCGGACACGGCGGGCTGCTGCGCGACCGGTGCCGGCGCGACGGGCTGCTCCGCGGGGGCCGGGACCTCCGGCTGCGTGTCGGTCGTGTCGGCGCCGGCCGTCGTGCCGGGCAGGACGGCCTCGGGCGCGGGCGTCTCCAGCGTCGACGCCTGCTCGGCGACCGGAGCCTGCTGCGCCGGTGCCTGCTGCAGGTCCCCGGCTCGGCTCCCGCGACGACGGCGCCGCTTCGACCCGCCCGTCGACTCGGCCGGCGTCTCCGCCGCGGGGGCGACCGGCGAGGTCGGCGACGCGACCGACACCGGGGACGCCGGCGACACCGTCGCGGCGATGCCGGTCAGCGGCGCACCGGACTCGTCGTGCGTGATGGTGGACGCCGCGATCCGGGACAGCGCGTGCTTCACGTCGTCGGTGATCTGGTGTGCCGACGACTTCTGCTCGGTCGTGGCGTTGCCGCCGTTCGACCCGTTGCCGTTGCCGCTGCGCGCCTTGCGGCGACCCTTGGTCGGACCGGGGTCGGCGTTGTTGTCGTTGACCTTCGCGTTCACCTCGTCGAGCGACTCGCGCAGGCCCACGCCGATCTTCTTGCGGGTCATCTGCACGAGGCCGAGCGAGGTGACCTCCGCCACCTGGTGCTTCGTCCGGTCGCGGCTCAGGCACTCGACGAGGCGACGGAGGACCAGGTCGCGGTTCTCCTCGAGCACCATGTCGATGAAGTCCACGACGATGATCCCGCCGATGTCGCGCAGGCGGAGCTGACGGACGATCTCCTCGGCGGCCTCGAGGTTGTTCTTCGTGACCGTCTCCTCGAGGTTGCCCCCGGAGCCGACGAACTTGCCCGTGTTGACGTCCACGACCGTCATGGCCTCGGTGCGGTCGATCACGAGCGACCCACCGGAGGGCAGCCAGACCTTGCGGTCGAGCGCCTTCTCGATCTGCTCGTTGAGCCGGTACTCCTCGAACGAGTCCGGCCCGTCGTAGAGCTCGACGCGGTCCTTGAGGTCCGGCGCCACGGCGGTGAGGTACTCGTCGATCGTCTGGCGGGCGGACTCGCCGTCGATGATGAGCTTCGTGAAGTCCTCGTTGAAGACGTCGCGCACGATCTTGACGAGCAGGTCGGGCTCGGAGTGCAGCATGACCGGGGCCTGCCCGTTCTGCACCTTCTTCTCGATGGCCTCCCACTGGCTGGTGAGGCGCTGCACGTCGCGGGTCAGCTGGTCTTCGGTCGCACCCTCGGCGGCGGTGCGCACGATGACGCCGGCGTGCTCGGGCAGGACCTCCTTGAGGATCTTCTTGAGACGGGCACGCTCGGTGTCCGGCAGCTTGCGGGAGATCCCGTTCATCGAGCCGTTCGGCACGTAGACCAGGTAGCGGCCCGGCAGCGACACCTGGCTGGTGAGGCGGGCGCCCTTGTGGCCGACCGGGTCCTTCGTCACCTGCACGAGGACCTTGTCGCCCGGCTTGAGGGCGGCCTCGATGCGACGACCGTGGCTGGTGTCGACCGAGTTCCAGTCGACCTCGCCGGCGTAGAGCACGGCGTTGCGGCCGCGGCCGATGTCGACGAAGGCGGCCTCCATCGACGGCAGGACGTTCTGCACCTTGCCGAGGTAGACGTTCCCGATGAGCGAGACGTTCTGCGACTTCGTGACGTAGTGCTCCGCGAGGACGTTGTCCTCGAGCACGCCGATCTCGATCGTGGAGGAGCTCGACCGGACGATCATCTGCCGGTCGACGCTCTCGCGACGGGCGAGGAACTCGTCCTCGGTCACGACCTGGCGGCGGCGCCCGGCGTCACGGCCGTCGCGACGACGCTGCTTCTTCGCCTCGAGGCGGGTCGAGCCCTTGATGCGCTGCGGCTCGGTGATGAGCTCCGGCTCGCGGCGGCGGGGTTCGGCCTGCTCGCGGTCGCTGCTGCTCCCCCGGCGGCGGGTGCGACGACGGCCGCCACCCTGCTCGTCACGGTCCTCGTCGTCCCAGCGGTCGCTCCGGTCCGGGCGTTCCGTCCGCTCGGGGCGGTCGTCCCGGTCGTCGCGGTCGAAACGGTCCGCGCGGTCGTGGCGGTCACCGCGGCCGCCGCGCTCCGGACGCTCACTGCGCTCGTACCGGTCGCGGCCCGAGCGGTCGCGCTCGGGGCGGGCCGGCAGGTCGGGCAACACCGGGGCGTGGAAGATCAGGCTGAGCGTGCTCGTGGCCTTCGGGACGAACGGCTCGGCGGGCGCCGGCTCGGCCGTCTCGCCGGTCCGGTCCGGACGGGAGGCCCGCTCCGCGTCCGCCTCGTCGCCCGCGTCCCCCGCGCCGGCGGTCGGTGCGGAACCGGTCCCGTCCGGACCGGCCACCGTGTCGTCCTGGCCGGCGGTCTCGTCCTGCGCGGCCGTCTCGTCCTGCGCAGCCGTCTCGTCCTGCGCAGCGGTGCCGGCCGTGTCCGCGACGGTGGCGTCCCCGGTGAGGGTGCTGACGTCGTCGGGCGCGGTGCCCGCACCCGAGGACGTGTCGACCGCGACGGGCACGGGACCGGTGGCGGTGTCGAGCACGAGCTCGTCGGCCTCGGACGTCTGCTCGACGTCCGCCTCGGCCGTGTCCGTCACGTCGGCGGTGTCGATGACGTCCGCGCCGTCGACGACGTCGACCGTCTCGGCGATGTCGGCCGTCTCCGCGATGTCGTCAGCCGCGGCGTCGGGACCGTCCGTGTCGACGGCGTCCGTGTCGACGGCGTCCGCTGCGACGTCGGACGGCTCGTGGGCCTCCGGGCCGCCCGACCGGGCGCGACGGCCGCCGAAGAGGCGGGTCCGGCGCTTCGGCGCGTCGTCGGTGTTCTGGTTCTGGTTCTCGTTCTGATCCACCATGGACTGGTGCACTCCTCGACCCCGCACGCACCCGGTGGGTGGCGGGAATTCTCTCGTTTCGGTGCGGGCGGCGACTCCGCCCCCGCGCTCGCTGCTGTTGCGTGACCGGTCCGTCTTCTCCGCGTCCGTCGTCGTGGGCACCCGGCTCACGGCGGCTCGGCGTCGGAGGTGACGCGTCGTCCGGTCACGGTGCTCTCTCACAGCACCATCACGTCCGGGCGGTGGCCCGGCAAGTTCTCGTCGTCGCCCGGATCGGCCGGGTGACTCCCCCATCATCGCACGCGGTCACGGAGAACGCCGGGAGCCCCGTGCGAAGATGACGCCGTGAGTTCCACGCCTGTCGCTCCCCGCCGCCCCGTCGCCGTCGCGATCCTGCTGCTCGTCACCGGCGTGGTCGGGCTGTACGCGGCGTTCCGACTGGTCCTCGACGAGTTCGAGAAGTACGAGAACCCGAAGGCCGTCCTGTCCTGCGACGTCAGCCCGTTCGTGAACTGCTCGAACGTCATGGCCAGCGCTCAGGGGCACCTGTTCGGGTTCCCGAACCCGCTGCTCGGGCTCATGGGGTTCGTCGCCCCGATCGCCGTCGGCGTGGTGCTCCTCGCGGGCTTCCGCGGGACGAGGTGGTTCTGGACGGTCTTCAACGCCGGCGTGTTCCTGGCCTGGGTCTTCGTCACCTGGCTGTTCACGCAGACCGTCTGGTTCATCGGCTACCTCTGCCCCTGGTGCATGCTCGTCTGGGCGATGACGATCCCGATGTTCTGGGTGTTGACGATCTGGAACCTCGCGAAGGGGAACCTGCCCTTCGGCAACGGCGCCCGTCGTGTCGGACGCGCGCTGCTGCCCTTCTGCTGGGCGTTCCCGCTGGCGAACTACCTGTTCATCGTCGTGGTGATCCTCGTGAAGTTCCCGACGGTGCTGACGACGCTCTGACGCCCGCAGCGGTCGAAGAGATGACGTGTCACCGGATTCCGGGGTGCTTCCCAGCGCCAGGGCCCGGTCCCGACGCCCGCGGGCATTACGCTCGTTCCCGATGAGCGACAACGAGAGCAAGAAGGCGCGCCGGAACGCTGCGCGCGAGCGTGCCCGCGAGGCCCGCCAGAAGGAGCAGGCCCGCCGGCGTCGGAACAAGACGCTGACGATCAGCGCGATCATCGTCGGGTCGCTCGCGGTCGTCGCGGTCGTCGTGCTCGTGATCGCGAACTCGATCCAGCCCGTCGGCCCGGGCCCGAAGAACATGGCGAGCGACGGCATCGTCCTCACCGGCGAGAGCGGCAAGATCGTGCCCGTCGAGACGAAGGCCATCCCCGAGGGCGGGGAGCCGACGCCGACGAAGCAGGACGACTCGGTCACGAACATCACCGTGTACGAGGACTACATGTGCCCGATCTGCAACCAGTTCGAGACCGGGAACATGGACCAGATCAAGCAGTGGGTCCAGGACGGCACGGCCACGCTCGAGGTGCACCCGTTCAACCTGCTCGACCGCGCCTCGCTCGGTTCGAAGTACTCGACCCGCTCCGCCGCCGCCGCGGCCTGCGTCGCGAACTACGACCCGGAGGCCTTCCTCGACGTCAACAGCGCGTTCTACGAGAACCAGCCGTCGGAGAACACCCGCGGGCTGAGCAACGACAAGCTGGCCGACATCGCGAAGCAGGCCGGCGCGACGAACGAGAAGGTGCAGTCCTGCATCACCGACCAGGAGTTCGCGGGCTGGGTCGCCGACGCCACGAACCGCGCGCTCACCGAGCCGCTCCCGAACTCCGACCTGCCGAAGCTGACGGGCACCCCGACCGTCATCGTCAACGGCAAGCAGTACAACGGCCAGGGCACGAACTCGTGGGCCGACGCCCAGGCGTTCGCCGCCTTCGTCGAGGCGAACGGCGCGTCCGCGAAGTAACCCGAGCGCCGGTACGAGGACGGCCCCCGCACTCCGAGGAGTGCGGGGGCCGTCGTCGTCCCGGTCGGACACCGTCGGACCGGGACGGGTCAGTCGGATCAGGCGAACCAGAGCCCGAGCTCGCGGGCGGCGGACTCGGCCGAGTCGGAGCCGTGCACGAGGTTCTGCTGGACCTTGAGACCCCAGTCGCGACCGAGGTCACCGCGGATGGTGCCGGGGGCGGCCGAGGTCGGGTCGGTGGTGCCGGCGAGCGAGCGGAAACCGGCGATGACGCCGTTCCCCGCGACGCGCACGGCGACGAGCGGGCCGGACTGCATGAACTCCACGAGCGGCTCGAAGAACGGCTTGCCCTGGTGCTCCTCGTAGTGGCTGTCGAGCAGCTCGCGCGGCGCGGTCAGCATCTTCAGGTCGACGATCTCGTAGCCCTTCGCCTCGATCCGGCGGAGGATCTCACCGGTGAGCTGGCGGGCGACGCCGTCGGGCTTGACGAGGACGAGGGTCTCTTCGAGTTCGGACACAGCGGGACTCCCTGCGGTTCGAGGTGGGATGGATCAGTCCTCGCCGAGTGCGGCGCGACGGGCGGCGTTCTGCCGGTCGAGCTGACCGCCCTTGACGAAGCAGAAGACCCACAACGCCAGGAACACCAGGCCCACCACGACCATGAAGGGCTCGATGAACCCGGTGGCGAGGATGGCCGCCTGCAGCAGCCATCCGAACCCTACACCGGCCCGGGAACCGGTCATCCGGGACGCGAGGAGGAGCACGATGATCGCCGCGATGCCCCCGCCGAAGGCGACGGCGGCCGGCAGCGTGTGCTTGCCGTAGACGACGAGCATCGGGAAGAAGAACATGAACGCCTCGAGGCCCAGCGTGATCGAGAGCAGGCTCTCGCGGGCACCACGGTCACGACGCGGGCGTCGGACCCGGGGTGCACGCGGCGGCCGGGAGGCACGCCCTGCGTCCGTCACTTCGTCCCGCCTTCCCGGTGCACCAGGTCCATGACCGCGCCCACCATGACGATCGACCCGGCGACGAGGACCATGGCGTCCTCGGCGTCCGCGTCGTCGGCCAGGTCACGGGCCTCCTGCAGGGCGCCGGCGAGCGACGGCTCGACGACGACCCGGTCGTTGCCGACCTCGTCGACGACGACCCGGGCGAACTCGTCCGCGTCCAGTGCACGCTCCCCCGGCGGCTGCGTCACGACGAAGGTCGCGACGGTGTCCTTGAGCGCACGGACGAACCCGCGGGCGTCCTTGTCGCGGAGGATCCCGACGACGCCGACGACGTGCTCCGACGGGAACGCCACCGGCAGCGCGTCGGCGAGGGCTTTGGCACCGTGCGGGTTGTGCGCGGCGTCGACCACGACGGTCGGCCCGGTCGCGATCGGCTGCAGGCGGCCCGGGCTCGTCGCGTTCGCGAGGCCCTCGCTGAGGACGTCCTCGTCGAGGGCCTGGCTGCCGCGGCCGAGGAACGACTCGACCGCGGCGATCGCGACGGCCGCGTTGTGCGCCTGGTGCGCGCCGAACAGCGGCACGAACAGGTCGTCGTACGCGCCCGCGATGCCCTGCACGCTGACGAGCTGCCCGCCGACGGCCGGGGTGTCGCTCGTGACCCGGAACGCCGACCCCTCCACCGCGAGGGCCGACTCGGTGAGTTCGGCCGCGCGCTCGAGCTCCGCGAGGGCCTCGGGCGTCTGCGCGCTCGTGACCACGGACGAGGACGGCTTGACGATGCCCGACTTCGTCCGGGCGATCTCGGCGACGGTGCTGCCGAGCTGCTTCGCGTGGTCGATGGCGATCGGGGTGAACACCTGCACCTGGCTCTGCACGACGTTGGTGGAGTCCCACTCGCCGCCCATGCCGACCTCGATCACGGCCACGTCGACGGGTGCCTCGGCGAAGCACGCGAGCGCCAGCACGGTCAGCGCCTCGAAGAACGTCAGCGGCTGCTCACCCTTCGCGGTGAGCTCGGCGTCGGTCATCTCGAGGATCGGGGTGATGTCGTCCCAGTTCTCGACGAACCGGCTCGGCTCGATGGGCTCGCCGTCGATGACGATGCGCTCCCGGATCGAGACGAGGTGCGGGCTGGTCATGAGTCCGGTGCGGAGCCCGTGGGCGCGGACGATGCTCTCGGTCATCCGGGCGGTCGACGTCTTGCCGTTCGTCCCGGTGATGTGGATGACCGGGTACGCCAGGTGCGGGTCGCCCAGGAGCTCGACGGCACGACGGGTCGCGGTCAGACGCCGTTCGGGTGCCTGCTCCCCGATCCGGGCCATGAGCGCCGCTTCGACCCGCCGGACCTCGTCGTCGTCCCCGCCGTACGGCAGTTCCTCGCCGGAAGCGGTGTCGCCCGCCGGACCGACGGGGATCTCGATCCCGTCTGCGTCCTCCGCGGGGACCTCGTACTCGTTGCTGTCGCTCATGCGCGCTGGACCTCCACGGTCACCTTCGCTCCGTCGCCGACCGCGACGGTGTCCTCGTCCTGACCGAACGTCGTGGGCACGACCTGTACTCCGCCGGCGAGGGTCTCGTTCGCGATGAGCGTCTCGTGCACGCCGATCGCGGCTGCTGCCGTCTCGTCCGCACGGAGCGTCAGGACGATGCGGTCACCGACGTCGAGACCGGCGTCGCGTCGGGCCTGCTGCACGGCACGGACGACGTCGCGGGCGATGCCCTCGGCTTCGAGCTCCGGCGTGGTGACGGTGTCGAGGACGACGAACCCGCCGCCGTCGAGGAACGCCACGGCCTTGGACGTGTCGGCCACGGTGAGGTCGAGCGTGAACTCGCCCTCGACGAGGTCGATGCCGCCGACGGTCACGCCGGTCTCGGTCGCGGTCCAGTCGCCCCGTTTGGCGGCCGGGATGACCTGCTGCACGGCCTTGCCGATGCGGGGGCCGGCAGCGCGGGCGTTGACGGTGAGCTTCCGCTCGATGCCGTACTGCGCCAGGGACTCCTCGGCCTGCTGCTCGAGCACGACGCGCTTGACGTTGAGCTCGTCGCGGAGGATGTCCGCGAACGGCTCGACGGCCGCGGTGTCCGGCACGACGAGCGTCAGCGTGGCGAGGGGCAGACGGACGCGCTTGCCGGTCGCCTTGCGGAGCGCGAGGCCCTTCGACGCGACGTCCCGCACGCGGTCCATGGCCGCGACCAGGGCGTCGTCGGCGGGGAACTCGTCGGGCGACGGCCAGTCGGTCAGGTGCACGCTGCGGTCACCGGTCAGGCCCTTCCAGACCTCCTCGGTCACGAGCGGTGCCAGCGGCGCCGCCACCCGGGCGAGCGTCTCGAGGACCGTGAACAGCGTGTCGAACGCGGCACGGGCCTCCGGGGAGGACTCCGCGCCGGCCCAGAACTTGTCCCGCGACCGCCGGACGTACCAGTTGGTGAGCACGTCGGCGAAGTCGCGGATCGCCTGCGCGGCCAGCGGGGTGTCGAGCGCGTCGAGGTGCGTCGTGACGTCGGCGACGAGCACGCGGGTCTTCGCGAGGAGGTACCGGTCGAGCACGTCGGTGCTCGCGGTGCTGCGGGTGGCTCGGTACCCCTGATCGCCGGAGGCGTTCGCGTAGAGGGTGAAGAAGTAATACGTCGACCACAGCGGCAGGAGGAACTCGCGGACGCCCTGTCGGATGCCCTCCTCGGTGACGACGAGGTTGCCGCCGCGGATCACCGACGACGACATGAGGAACCAGCGCATCGCGTCGGCGCCGTCGCGGTGGAACACCTCGGACACGTCCGGGTAGTTCCGCAGGCTCTTCGACATCTTCTGCCCGTCGGACCCGAGCACGATGCCGTGACTGATCACGTTCGTGAACGCCGGGCGGTCGAACAGCGCGGTCGACAGCGCGTGCATGACGTAGAACCAGCCGCGGGTCTGCCCGATGTACTCCACGATGAAGTCCGCCGGGCTGTGGGTGTCGAACCACTCCCGGTTCTCGAACGGGTAGTGCACCTGCGCGTACGGCATCGACCCGGAGTCGAACCAGACGTCGAACACGTCGGTGATCCGGCGCATGGTCGACCGCCCCGTGGGGTCGTCCGGGTTCGGCCGCGTCAGCTCGTCGATGAACGGCCGGTGCAGGTCGACCTCGCCCTCGGCGTTGCGGGGCAGGCGGCCGAAGTCGCGCTCGATCTCCTCGAGCGAGCCGTAGACGTCCTGACGCGGGTACTCCGGGTCGTCGGAGACCCACACCGGGATGGGCGTACCGAAGTAGCGGTTGCGGGAGACCGACCAGTCGATGGCGTTGCCGACCCACTTGCCGAACTGGCCGTCCTTCACGTTGTCCGGCACCCAGGTGATGTCCTGGTTGAGCTCGCCCATGCGGTCGCGGAACTCGGTGACGCGGACGAACCACGACGAGACGGCCTTGTAGATGAGGGGCTTGCGGCAGCGCCAGCAGTGCGGGTAGCTGTGCTCGTACGACGCCTGGCGGAGGAGCCGGCCGGCGTCGCGGACGGCCTTCGTCAGCGGCTTGTTCGCGTCGGACCAGAGCATGCCGGCGACCTCGCCGAACTGCGACGTGAACAGGCCGCCCTCGTCGAGGGAGAGCACCACGGGGATGCCCGCGGCCGCGCAGACCTCCTGGTCGTCGGCACCGTAGGCCGGGGCCTGGTGCACGATGCCGGTGCCCTCGCCCGTCTCGACGTACTCGGCGACGAGGACCTTCCAGCCGTTCTCCATGCCCTCGGTCTCCGACAGGAAGTCGAACAGGCGCTCGTAGGTGACGCCGTCGAGCTCCCGGCCCTCGATCGTCCGGCTGACGGCGTCGACGGCCTCCTCCGCCGAGGCGTAGCCGAGGTCCTTCGCGTGCGCGGCGACCGTGTCGGACGCGAGCAGGTACGTCGCGGAACCGGTGGCGCCACCGTCAGCCGCGCCTCCCGGCCCGGCCGGCAGGACCGCGTACGCGATCGCCGGACCGACCGCGAGCGCGGCGTTGGTCGGCAGCGTCCAGGGGGTGGTCGTCCAGGCGAGGGCGCGGACGCCGGTCAGCCCGAGCTCCTCCGCACGCGCACCGGTCAGCGGGAACGCGACCGTGACGGACTGGTCCTGACGCATCTTGTAGACGTCGTCGTCCATGCGGAGCTCGTGGTTCGACAGCGGGGTCTGGTCGTTCCAGCAGTACGGCAGGACCCGGAAGCCCTCGTACGCCAGGCCCTTGTCCCACAGCGTCTTCCACGCCCAGAGGACGCTCTCCATGTACGTGACGTCGAGCGTCTTGTAGTCGTCCTCGAAGTCGACCCAGCGCGCCTGGCGGGTGACGTACTGCTGCCACTCGTCGGTGTACTGCAGGACGGATCGCTTGGCGGCTGCGTTGAAGACGTCGATGCCCATGGCGTCGATCTCGTGCTTCTCGGTGATGCCGAGCTGCCGCATCGCCTCGAGCTCGGCGGGCAGACCGTGGGTGTCCCACCCGAAGCGGCGGTGCACCTGCTTGCCACGCATGGTCTGGTAGCGCGGGAAGACGTCCTTCGCGTACCCGGTCAGCAGGTGGCCGTAGTGCGGCAGGCCGTTGGCGAACGGCGGGCCGTCGTAGAAGGTCCACTCGTCGCAGCCCTCGCGCTGGGCGATGGAGGCACGGAAGGTGTCGTCGCCCTTCCAGAAGGCGAGGATGCCGTCCTCGACCGAGGGGAAGGACGGGGACGGGGTCACGCCGTCGGGTTCGGAGTTCAGCGGGTACCGCACGGGAGGCTCCTGGAGGTCGGTGGAACTGGACCACGAGGACGGAGCCTGCGCTCCGCGGTACCACCTCGCTTGCCACGGACCGGCGCGCAACGCCTGCTCGTGACCACTCTGCGTCGGGGTGGTGTCGGTCCCGAACCCGCCCGGTTCTAGTGACGACCCCGTCGGTGCCGTGTTCTTCCGGGAGGCTCCCCGGTGATGGCCGGATCGATGCCTGTGGGACCGACTCTACCGGACGGGAGCATGCTGGAGCGATGCCCTCGTCGTCGTCCCCCGAGGCCCCGGAGACCGCTCCGGACGCCTCGTCCTCGCAGCAGAAGCCCGAGTCGCTGCTCACCGTCCTCATCGCCTTCGGGGCGAACCTGCTCGTCGCGATCGCGAAGTCGGTCGCCGCCCTCGTGTCGGGCTCGGCGTCGATGGTCGCCGAAGCCGCGCACTCGTGGGCGGACACCGGCAACGAGGTGTTCCTGCTCGTCGCGGAACGGCGGGGTGCCCGGAAGCGCGACGCGAGACACCCGCTCGGGTACGGCCGTGAGACGTACATCTGGTCGATGTTCGCCGCGTTCGGGCTCTTCACCGCGGGCGCGATCGTCTCCATCACGCACGGCATCGGCGAGCTCGGGGACACCGGCCCGGCCGAGGACGTCACCCTCAACTACATCGTGCTCGCGGTGTCGTTCTGTCTCGAGGGCACGAGCTTCCTGCAGGCGTTCCGGCAGGCCCGCGGCGCCGCGACGAAGCGACGGGTCCCGGTCCTCCGCCACGTGCTGCAGTCCTCGAACCCGACGCTCCGGGCCGTGTTCGCCGAGGACGCCGCCGCCCTGGTCGGCCTGGTCATCGCGTTCCTCGGGGTCTTCCTGCACCAGGTCACCGGGCTCGCCGTGTTCGACGCGATCGGGTCCATCGCCGTCGGGCTGCTGCTCGGGGTGGTCGCGATCGTCCTCATCGACCGCAACCGCCGGTTCCTGCTCGGGGAGAGCACGTCCCCGGAGCTCGAGAACGCCGTGCTCGTCGAGCTGCTCGCCCGGGAGCAGGTGGAGAGCGTGAGCTACCTGCACCTCGAGTTCGTCGGACCGTCCCGCGTCTACCTCGTCGCCGCGGTCGACCTCGTCGGCAACGACACCGAGGAGCACGTGGCCGCTCGGCTCCGCCGGATCGAGGACTCGCTGGAGCAGAGCCAGTACGTCGAGGAGGCGGTGCTCACGCTGTCCGTGCCGGGCGCCCCGGTCCTGCGGCCGACGAGCGACGACATCCCGGACGTGGTCCGGGACGGCACGGTCGAGGACGTGGCGTCCGGCGGCGCCGGCACGCTCCGCGCCTGACCCCCGGGACGGTCAGCAGTCGTCGTTCGTGAACTCCAGGTCGACGGTCTGGTCGGAGCCGGTGAAGACGTAGGAGTACCGCATCGCGATGTCCTCCTCGAGGATGTCGCGGGTCGCGTCCGTCGAGCAGAGGTTCGACAGCACCGAGTCACGGATCGTGCGTTCGGAGACGGCGGCCGGGTCGGCGTCCACCCGGTAGCGGTAGTGGATGGCCTCGTCCTCGGCCTCGACCCCGGTCCACGTCGTGATCTCGTCGACCTGCCGCGGGAACGTGGTCTGCTCGGAGATCTTGGCGACACCCTCGTCGACGAGCTCCTGCTTGGACGGACCACCGAACGAGGCGAAGCCCCAGCGGACCAGCGCGGCGGCGATGACGAACGCCAGGATGCCCGCGATGGTGACGAGCGCTCGGCGACCCCGGGACTGCTGCGGGGGCTGGGTCCCGAACGCGGCGGCGCCGCCGGGCTGCGCGACCGGGGCGCCCGGACCCTGCCAGGGCTGCTGCGGGCCGCCCGGGTACTGCTGCCCGGGGACCTGCTGCGGGCCGGCCGGGTACTGCTGCCCGGGGACCTGCTGCGGGCCGGCCGGGTACTGCTGCCCGGGGACCTGCTGCGGGCCGCCGGGGACCTGCTGCTGCCCGGGCACCTGCGGCGCCGGGGGCGCCGATTCCTGCGGAGCCCCGGTGCGCGCGTCCCGTCCGCCGGTCCACTGCGGTGCCGGGGGCACCTGGCCCTGGTCGGCCGGGAGGCCCTGCCCACGGTCCGACAGACCGTCCGGCCCTCCGGTGTGGTCCGGATCCGGACCCGGTCCGGACGACGACCGCTGCTGATCGGGTGTGTCGGACACGGGTCCCCCTGATGTCGGTGGCCGTCCCCCTCGGACGGCGCATCCCGAACCTACCAGCGGACCGGGGCGGGCAGACCGGTGCTCCGGCGCGGCCCGGACAGGGTCGGCCTACCGCCTGCCGTCTGCCGCCTGCGGCCTCGACCCGGCCGTGCCGGACCGGCACCTCGTTCCGGCACGCCGGACCGGCGACAGCGGACCGGTGCGGCCAGACCGGCGCCGTCAGCGCGCGTCGAGCCCCACGACCACGGGCGTCAGCGCGGCGCCGACGTACTCGACGAGCGGCCGTCGCGCGACGCCGTCCCGCACCCACACCCCGAACGCCGCGGCGGCGGCACCGAGCATCGCGCCCGCCACGGTCTGCGGCCACAGCGACCCCGCGTGCTCCCCGGTCCGACCGGCGACGAAGGACGCGACCGCCTGGTGCTGCGCGGTCACCCGGGTGGCGACGCTCGCGACGAGTCCGTCGCCGACGTCCATCACCTCGGCCTGCGCGATCGCCCAGGGCACGCGCTCCGGGTCGTGCGCCCGGGCGGCGGCGAGCAGGGCCTCCTCGACGGCACGGACGGCGCTCGACTCGGTCGAGGACGCCAGGTGCTGCGGCAGGTCAGCGACCGCTGCGTCGAGGTCGAGCCACATGACGTCGGACTTGGCGGTGAAGTAGTTGAAGAAGGTGGCCCGACTCACCCCGGCACGGGCGGCGATCTGGTCCACCGTGGTCCGTCCGTAGCCCTGCTCCAGGAAGAGCTCGGCGGCGGCGTCCGCGAGCACCTCGGCGCTCGAGCGGCGCGGTCGCCCACCGCGGCGGATCGGTTCGTCCATGCCTCCAGTAAAGCGCTAGACTCGGCCAGCCATGATCTTGGACCCAGTACAGAAAAGCCCGGCGCTGCGGCGCATCGTGACCGGCGTCGCCGGCGCGGCCACGATCCTCCTGGCCGTCACCGCGTGCTCCGGCGACGGTGCCGCCGGGGACAGCAGCACGCCCGTCAGCGGCGGCACGCTCACCTACGCCTCCGGCGACGCCGAGCCGACCTGCCTGGACCCGCACGTCGGCGGCAACTACCCCCAGGCGCTGCTGGCGACGCAGTACATCGAGGAACTGGTCGGGCTCGACGACGACGGCCGGCCGACGCCCGAGCTCGCCGAGATGTGGACGACGAGCGACGACGGGAAGACCCTCACGTTCACGCTCCGCGACGACGTCACCTTCACCGACGGCACCCCCTTCGACGCCGCGGCCGTGGTCGCGAACATCGAGCACGTGCAGGACCCGGCCACGGCCTCGAGCACCGGGTACCTCGCCCTGCAGTCGATCGAGAAGGCGACCGCCACCGACGACCACACGGTGACGCTGTCCCTCAGCCGTCCCGACGCCGCACTGCTCGAGTCGTTCTCGCAGCCGTGGGTCGGCATGGAGTCCCCGAAGGCGCTCCAGCGGAAGCAGGCGACGAACTGCGAGTCCCCTGTCGGCACCGGCCCCTTCGCGGTCACCGGGTGGAAGCACGGCGACCGCGTCACGCTCGAACGGAACACGGCGTACACGCCGCTCGCCGGGTCGTCCACCGAGCCGCGCCTGGACGGACTCACCTGGCGGTTCCTGCCCGACTCGACCTCGCGGTACGCGGCCCTGCAGTCCGGCCAGGTCGACGTCATCGACAACGCCCAGCCCGACCAGCTCAAGGCAGCCTCGGCGAAGGGCAGCATCCGCGACCTCGACGCTCCCCGCCCGGGTGCGTCGAACCGTCTCGAGTTGAACTCGGGCCACGGCGTCTTCCGCGACGAGTCCGTCCGCGAGGCGTTCATCGCAGCGGCCGAGATCGACCCGGGCCTGCGGTCGCTCTTCCTCGGCACCGCGAAGCGCTCGTACTCCGTGCTGTCGAGCGTCGAGCCGACGTCGTACTCGGACGAGTCGTTGTTCGCGTACGACCCGGCCGAGGCGAAGCGTCTGCTCGACGAGGCCGGCTGGAAGACCAACAGCGACGGCGTCCGCGAGAAGGACGGGAAGACCCTGACCGTCACGTTCCCGGTGTCGACGAACCAGTCCGTCCCCGCCGAGCGCAGCCTGTTCCAGCAGATCCAGGCGTCCGAGGCCGAGGTCGGCATCGAGGTCCGGCTGCAGGAACTCGACCTGTCGAGCTGGTACGCGGCACTCGCGGAGAACCAGTACGACGTCGTCAGCGCCCCGTACACGAAGGTCGGCCCGGACGTCCTCCGCATCCTGTACGACTCCGCCTCGATCACCCCGGCACCGTCGGGCTACTTCGCGAACCTCGCGCAGCTCGACGACCCGGCCCTCGACGAGTTGCTCGAGAAGGCGTCGCAGACCTCGGACGCGAACGAGCGAGCGGACCTGGTCGAGCAGGCACAGCGGACGATCCTCGAGAGCCGGACGGTCCTGCCGCTCTACGACCAGCAGAACAACTTCCTGTACCGCTCGGCCGTCCACGGCATCTCGACCACGTCGGTCTCGACGCCGTGGTTCGGCACGGCGTGGGTCG